>CAZIDB010000045.1:24208-25302 GCA_964537965.1 uncultured Melioribacter sp.
AAATACTGGATTCATTTTGGCTTTCTTAATATTCAAAATGAAAAGATGTCTAAATCGCTTGGTAATTTTTTTACCGCAAGAGAAGTTGTTGCAAAGTACAGTGCTGAAACAATAAGAATGTTTTTTGCTCAATCCCATTATTCTGGTCCGCTTAATTTTAGTGAAGATTTACTGAGTGCCGCAAGCAAAGGGCTGGAAAAGCTAACTAATTTTTCAGACAGACTAAAAACATTCGAACAGAATACAACAGGTAAAGGAATTACGCCTGAATTTGATTTCAGGAATTACTATTCTGCATTTGAAAATGCCATGGATGATGATTTTAATTCACCGCAAGCCGTAGCAGTTATTTTTGATTTTGTTAAAGATGTGAATAAAGTTCTTACGGATGTTCAGGATGTAAACGTTTCTTTTCTTAATGAAGCAAAGAATTTTCTTGAAAAGACGGCGCAGAATGTTCTTGGTATTGTTGATTTTTCATCCTCCCCAAATCAGTATGATAACAAACTGCAAAATGAACTTATTGAATTGTTGATTGATTTTAGAATTAAAGCAAAGCAGCAAAAAAATTACGCTTTAGCTGATGAAATTAGAGACAGCTTAAATAAGCTTGGCATTGTATTACAGGATCAAAAAGAAAAAACAACTTTCAAAATAATGAATTAAGTCCTTTTCGCTTGAATGAAGAATTCCTATTTAACCAACATTTATAAAAGGAACGTTTTTATTTTTATTGTTAGTATCGTTTTATTTTTATTTGCTGCAGTTTTAATCTGGAAGTACTATTTTAATATTTACGAAATAGAATGTGTGGCGAACAAAAATTATCTCTGGGCAGATGGTCAATCACAGGTTATTATAAATTGCACTCCAATTAATTCATTCGGATTAAAGATTCCTTTTCGAAATAGTTACGTCGTATTTTCAATAATTGAAAGGAATGATTTAGTTGATATCCTTCAAAAAGATGAAACGAAAGGAAGCCTTCTGTTGAAAAGTAAATTTGAAGAGGGGAAGGTTATAATTAAAGTTACTTCAAGATATTCTTTGCTCCCCAATCTTGTCGAAATAAATATAGTTAAAAACTTATCTTA
>CAZIDB010000046.1:0-25126 GCA_964537965.1 uncultured Melioribacter sp.
GCCAGTAATAATTTTATTCTGTTCGGCTTCAACTTTGGCGGCAATTTTTTCAAAGAGTTCTATTCCTCTGTCCAAAGTAATATTAAAACTTTCTTCTTCTGCTTTAATTACTTTTTCAATATGATCCTGCTTGTGTTTAAGTTCGGGGAAAACATCTTCCATAAATTCCACAAGCACTTTAACAAGCTGGTAGATAAAAGGTTTATCAAGATTTAGTTTTCTGCCGTACCGTGCCGCTCTTCTTAATATTCTTCTTATAACATATCCTCTTCCGTCGTTGCCCGGCATTGCGCCGTCAGCAATTGAGAATGACAACATTCTTAAATGGTCTGCAATTACTCTCATTGGGATTTTATTTTCCTCGGTATCATATTTCACTCCGGACATTGCAGAGATTGCTTCAATTATAGGAGCAAAAACATCAGTATCGTAGTTGGAAGATTTTTTCTGAAGAACTGCACAAATTCTTTCAAAGCCCATACCTGTATCAACATGCTTTGACGGAAGCTCATGTAATGTTCCATCAGAATCACGGTTATATTGAATGAATACAAGATTCCAGATTTCTATACATTCAGGCACACCGGCATTAACATATTTAGGATTATCAAAGTCATCACTAAGATTTATATGAATTTCTGAGCACGGACCGCACGGACCGGTATCCCCCATCTCCCAGAAATTATCCTTCTCATCAAAATGAAGGATGTGGTTTGGATTTATATCTGTCTTTGTCTTCCATAGGTTATACGCTTCATCATCTGTCCGGTACACTGTTGCCCACAATCTTTCCTTGGGAAGTTTCCAGACTTTTGTTAATAACTCCCATGCCCATTCAATCGCTTCTGCTTTATAATAGTCTCCAAACGACCAGTTGCCAAGCATTTCAAAAAATGTATGATGATAAGTATCGTGACCAACTTCTTCCAGATCATTATGTTTACCGCTTACACGGATGCACTTCTGAGTATCTGCAGCACGTTTATATTTCCTTGTCCCTGTTCCAAGAAAAACATCTTTAAATTGATTCATACCGGCATTTGTGAAAAGCAAAGTCGGATCATCAAAAGGCACAACCGGGAATGATTGAACTATCTTATGATCTTTATTCTTAAAAAAGTCTAAAAACTGCTGTCTTATTTCGTTTGAAGTCATAATTCTTTGTCCATTTTTTCTATTTAAACGGATAGCAAATATACTAAAATGATAATGTAAAGGCTAAAGGAATGGCGATGGAAGAAGATGGGGACTGGCTTTTAATTATGAAGCGAAGACGGGGTGAAACGGCGAATCGGAGAATACAGGGAGATTACAATTAGAATAAAATAATTTGGATCAGAAGAATTCTTAGCCTTTCAAATTTTCAATTCTAAATGACCAACTCACAATTACCAATTACCAATTTCCAGTTTCAGATTTTTCTGTCAGTCTCAGCGTCAAAGATTGTCTATTCTTTATTGAAGGAATGAGGTTTGAATCTTATGCTTACATTAGTAAGGTCAGAAGTGAGAGGTCAAATACCAAAAGAAGAGCAAATGAATTATTGAGTATCGGTAAACTACTACCGTATTACTATCGGTTTACAATAGAGTTACTACTGAGTTACTATCTAATGATGGGACATTATCCATTTTCCGTTTCCCATCTTACATTTCCCATTTCCTCAGCCTTAGCCTTCGCCTTTCTCAACTTAATGACAACAAATGACAATTGAACGACTACGGAATTACTTTTGAGTAACAACAGAATTGCAATTAAGTCACCAAAGGATTATAATCTCTATTAAATGCTCAATAACCAACGATCAATTACCAATTGTTTTTTTCCAATTAAGAAATAATATGCTTAAATATTGAATAATAAATAAAGAACTCGGAATATAAGTTCTCCTCAGCCTTCACCTTAGCCCGTCTCTAGAAGTGATTTTAATACTTTCTTTTTTGTCCAAATTATATTAATATGCACCTGAAATAAAAATTTGAGAGGAGTATTTATATGAAAAAACTTTCTACTCTATTGCTCATATCAATCTTAGTTCTAAATACCTCATTTGCCCAGGTAGATGATAAATTCAGTTTCCTTGATGAAAACGAGGTTAAAAATTTCGGGAAACCACTTGTAACAGCATTTGGAATCGGGATGAATACCGGTGCATTTCATACTGCCAAGGTATCATCATTATTCGGTTTTTCAATTGGTGTTCGTGCAATGATGATTTTTATTCCGGATGATCAATTAACATTTAAGCCAAACCTGCCCACTGGTTATTCTTCGGTAAACGGAGTTGAAGAAACAGCAACAATCTTTGGTGATAAAGGCGGTGTATACGCGGGACCATACGGAATGATAACCTATCCCAACGGAATCAACGAAACGAACTTTCCGATATTTTATCCGCAGGCAACTGTTAGTTTGCTGGGAACGGAATTACTGGTACGCTATGTACCTCTTAAAGTAGAGGACAGAAGCATTACTCTTTTCGGAATTGGTGTTAAGCACAGCGTTAGCCAGTACATTCCTCTCGTTCCGTTAGATTTTGCAGTCCAGATTATGTATAACAAATTTGATGTTGAAAATTTAATTAGTTCCAGCCATCTTGCTTTTAGTGCACAGGCAAGTAAAACTTTTGGCTTGTTTACAGCATACGGCGGTTTACAATATGAATCATCAAAGCTGACATTTGATTATACTATTAAAGGTGATCCTGCAAGCGGAAATCCATTGGTTCGTACCGACAGAAAAATATCTGCGGAAGTTGAAGGTGATAATACCGTTAGATTAACTGTCGGCGGAGCTCTTTCTTTAGGTTTTCTTGTGCTTAATGCAGACTACAGCCTTGGTGCTATGTCCGTGGCTTCTGCCGGATTAACTTTTGAATTCTAAGGAGAAAAAAAATGAAAAGATATAAATATATTTTTATTGCAACATTTTTATTAAGTATGCTGTACAGCGGCTGCATTCTTGATGCATTTGACGAGCTTGTCCAGAATTTTTCCATTGAACGCAGCTTTGTAATCCAGGGAAATACAAATAATATTACACCGCAAACAAGTTCGTTCAGCCTTGAAGATTCTGACGTTTACGAAGAGTACAAGAATAAAATAAAAGATATTTCTTTTGTTGCCGCATCGGTAACCGTTGATTCGATAGATACTCCATCCTTACAGGGAGATATGATCTTAACCCTGAAAGATGCAAACGGAAACACGTTATTTACACATACGTTCAATGATGTAAAACCGGCAGACTATTATAAAAATAAAGCAATGCTGTTAACCTTAACCCAGGCAGAAATGACGGCAATTAATAACTACATTGATGGTTCATCGAACAAAACTTTTACCGGCTCATTAGACCTGGAAAATGTAACGCCTGCAAACACCAATATATATTTAAAATGTACATTGGATGTAGCGTTTGAATTGGTTGCCGATTTATAAAATTCTTTTAGAATGGAACGATAAATTACTATCGTTCCATCTTTCTTATCTCTGTATGTTTTATAGTAATTTGATTTTTACTTCTCATAATTTTACTTTTGCAAAAGTTAAAACCATTCAGGGTGGTATTTGTGAACACATATGATTCTCTAACCGATTTAGAGGTTTTTCGGAAAGTCCTAAAAAATGATTCAAAAGCATTCGAAGTTTTATACGACAGGTATTCCGAACTTCTTTATACACTCATCAAGAAAATTGTTATTAAAGAAAAGATTGCCGAAGAAATTTTAGTTGATGTGTTTGAGTTAATCTGGAAAAGAAAGTCCGAGTTCGATCCCGGTATTAACAACGTCTATTCCTGGTTAGTAACAATATCAAGGAATAAAGCTGTTGATTATTTGCGCCGGACAAGAATTCCGAATCCGGTTACAACTCCATACGATAATGAATATGAGGATATTTTTATCATTCCAAGGCTATCACCAAAAATTGATAGCGTAGATATTTCAACTGCGTTTCAGATTAAAGGTAATGTCGAAAAAACTCTATCGAAACTTACTGATGCACAGAAATATGTAATTCATCTTGCATACTATGAAGGTTATACTCAAAGTGCAATTGCGGATAAATTAAAGATACCTTTATCAACCGTTAAGAGCAAAGTAAAGATCGCTTTAAATAACCTGAAAGAAAATTTAATTAAAGAAAAAGAATAAGAGTATGGAAGAATTAAAATTTAACGAATTAATGTACGCATACACTGCGGGCTGCTTAGATTATGATGAAATGAAAATCTTTGTAGAAAAATTCAAATACCTTAACATAGACAAGATTGAACTTGGCGAATTGCAGAATGTTATAAGTTTTTTACCCGCAATATTAGAACCCGAAAAACCGGGCACTTATGTTAAAGATGAAATAGCAAAAAGATTACGTAAGTATAAATCGGAAATACTAAGCGTGGAAAAACCGGAAGAAGATGAAAGCATACCCGTTTATGATGAGCCGGTGGGCCCACCCGTTGAAGAATTCTTAAATGAAGAAGATTCCATCCAGCCTGAAAATATTATTGAAGAAGAAGTTTACCATGAAACCGATATTGAATTAAAAGAAGAGAGTAATCCGGAAATTGAAAACGAATTCATAGAAGAAAATAACTATCCGGCTACGATGGAATATGAGATAGAAGTTCAACCGGCAGATAATGAGGAAAAAGAACAGGATAACGAAAACATCAATTCCGTAAATAATATTGAGCTTGATTCCTATTATGAAACCGAGACTATCAACGAACCGATAGAAGAAGCTGAAGATAAAAGCTATGAAAAAGCTTTAATTGATGAAATTCAGTTTCAGGAATTACGGGAGAAAGAAGAAGCTGAAAGCACACAGGATTTGCAGCAAGAACTTCCTAAAGACGATAATAAAATCAAACAACCATTCCAGTATCCGCAGGACGTTCATATTGCCGAATATAAAGGTAAGCAGAGTAATACCGGCGTTATTATTTTTACAACCATAGTATTAATTCTTTCTCTTGCCGCTGCGGCATTTATTTTTTTCTACTTCACCCAGGAAAACGACAAATCACAAAAGGAAATTATTTCTTTAAGAAGTGAGGTTGACGGTTTAAACCAGGAATTAACAAGACTTAATAAAGTACAAAGAATTCTTTCCCTTCTCAGTTCAAAAGATATCTGGAACCTTAACCTGAATGGTACAATTGGCAACCCAACCGGATTTGGAAAACTAATAATTGATTTTTCTGCCCACGAAGGATTGATTCAATTATATAACATGCCTCACTCAAACAACAAAATGTTCTACCATTTGTGGGTTAACGTAAAAGATACAGCATTATCGTTAGGCTCATTTATCCCAAAGAAAGATGTTGAGTACATTCCGTTAAGTGAAATTCCGGACATTAACCCGGCAGAGATAAATTCTGTTGTGTTAACTTTAGAAGAAAGTAAAGAAGTTAAACAGCCTAAAGGAACAGAATATTTATCTACTACAATTCAGCAAAGAAGAACAAGGTAAGTTCACTTGTTTTCAGGAGAATTATTTTCTGTTCTTCTGAAGAAAAGAAACAATCCTAACAGAATAATTGCAAGGGGATAAAATTTAAGTATGAAGTTACTAACACCCTGAAGCAGTAATCTGAAATCATAATTGCCATACAACAGGATAATTATTAAACCAATTAAAAATGAAGAGCCCGCAGTAAACAGGAATAATTTTTCCGGGTAATTATCCAAAAACAAAACTATAAGACCCGCGCTAAAAATAAAGTAGACCGCCGGAATTAGAAGCGCAACAGGATTTATAAAAACAAAATTATCAGTCAGGAAAAAGATAACACCCGTCATAAATACCATTGCATTAAAAAACAGGAATCCTTTTTGTTCGGTTCCAATTGATAGGTAAACCGATATTACTCCGTAGAACAACAATCCGTAGGAAATAAGCGTCGAGCTATCCGCATCAATAAAGCCGATAAGATTTAGAATATATGCAAGCGAAAATACAATGACAGTAGTTTGAATAACTTTAAAACTTTGTTTAGGCTGCATTAACGCCGCTCTTTCTTTTTTTCAGTAACAAGAAAAGTATCCAATAAACAATTATACCTGAACCAACTGTTAATAAAACGAATGTTAAAAATATGCCCCTTGTTAAGAAAGAACTTACATTTAAATAATCCGCTAATCCTCCGCATACTCCTGTAAGCAGTTTGTCATCTGAAGAAAGTGTAAGTTTTTCAGAGCTGTCAGTATTCTGAAGATCAATGTGTGAATTAAGGACGAGATAAATAAGACATAGAACTATCAGGAGAGGAAATATATATTGCTGCCGGAACCCAAGCAGGTTGAAGTGCCCGGACAAATTCAGATTATCTAAGAAAAGAAACAAACCAAGGATAACCAGCATAAATCCAAACAACTTACCTTTATGTATATTTTTAGTCACCGGCGAATTTTCAAAATTCTTCTCTCTTTCAACCGGAGTAATAACGGAAATGATAATGTACAATAACATTCCCCAGCTTCCGAGTAATAAGCTGACGACAAACAATATTCTGAAGATGTACGGGCTTACACCAAAATAGGAACCCAATCCTCCGCACAGTCCTAAAAATATCTGGTCGCCGGCAGATCTTGTTAATTTTTTTTTCTGCTGTGGCGGTTCGGGTATATTCCAGTCCGGTTCTTTAGAATAATTTTCATTATTGTAATTGTTCTGATCGTTCATCTGAAGGCTTTAAGCTAAATAATCATGATGCGGTTAATTTGAAAAACTGAATTTGTTAATCTCGCGCGTATTAATGATTCTTCTTTCCGTAATTATTTTATCAATCCTTATTTCATTTTGTTCTGTTTCAATATTTTCAAAAATCTGAAATTCAAATGCCGGGACATATTTAATTGCGAAAGTATTTTTCAGCAAAGAATCATAATACCCGTCACCTGAACCAACTCTCTGTCCAATAATTGAAACAGCCATTGCGGGTACAAAAAACAAATCTATATCGGAAAGGTCATCTTCATATCCCATTGCAGGTTCAAGGTAACCCTCGCTGTTCTTTATAAGGTTATCCCAGCCGGTAAAGAGAGCTTTCCTTACTGCCTTTGTAGTTTTGTTAAACTTGGGAAGATAAATCTGTTTACCTAAACTTTGCGCAAGATTAATTATCTTTTTCGTATTCACTTCATTTTGCCTGGTTGGTAAATAGCAGTGGATTGTTTTAGCATGAATAAAATCATCCGTATTCAAAAGGCGTTGAACTATAAGATCTGTTTTTTGCGCAGTTTCAGACTCCGAAAGGTTTTTTTTACGCTCAAGAACTACTTTTCTTGCTTCTGATTTTGGGATTAAAGTTTTCATCCTGTTTATCTTTTTGAAATCAATATAAACAATAAACTTTATTTTATAAAGTTCCGCTTATAGGTAAGGAGAATGTAAATTTTGTACCGTACCCCATTTTGCTTTGTACCCAGATTTTACCGCCATGCTTTTCAATCATCTCTTTACAGATAAGAAGACCTAATCCCGATCCTTTTTCACCGGCTGTTCCTTTTTTGGAAAACATAGTGTCAAAATTAAAAAGCCTGCCCAGCGATTCTTCATCAATACCAACACCGTTATCGCTTACGGATAATTCATAATAATTATTTACACGTGTTCCGTAAACATTGATACTGCCAGAGTTCTTACTAAACTTAACAGCATTACCAACAAGGTTCTGTAAAATTGAAATGAGCATATTTTCGTCTGCTTTAACAAACAAGGATTTATCAACATTAGCATTAAGCGTTATTTGCTTTCCTTCGGCAGTATATTTCATAAGATTAAAAGTTTTCAGAATAGTTTCATATAAATTTATCCGGGAAGGATTAAACTCAATTTTATTTGTCTGGATTCTTGCCCACTCAAGAATATGTGTAAGAAATTCATATTGATTCTTTATTGCTTTAAAAAGCTCTCCGGAAAATTTCATGATTTCTGCCTGAGTAAGACTTTCAATATCATTAGACAGAATTTCAGAAATTCCAAGTAAAGCCTGGAACGGACTTCTTAGATCGTGCGCAAGTATTGAGAAAAATTTATCCTTGCTGCTATTAAGAGTTATTAATTCCTCGGCATTTCTTCTTAGCTTTTCTTCAATTTCTTTCAGTTTGGTTATTTCCGGAAAGACCATGAATGTAGCAATAAGCTTACCTGCCTTATTATAAATCGGACCACTTGTTACAAGCGACCATTTTTTAATTCCGTCTTTACGGATAATGAAAATTTCTTTGCTCTTGGTTTGAATACCTTTAAATGCTAATGCGATCGGTCTGATATTTGCGTTTAGCACATTCGCGTCGCTGTCAAATTCCTGCCAGGTTCTCTCCATTTTTTCATAGGCTACTCCCAGGTATTCTTTTTCTTCAGTAATACCGAAAAATTCTTTCGCTGCAGTGTTTATAATAACAAGGGAATTGCCCGGCACTTTATATAGCATCATTGGTACCGATGTTTGTTCAAAGGAGGAATCGATAATGGTTTTATATGTATCCAAATCATTCTCAATCTCTTTCCTTTTGGTAATATCTCTGGACACTCCTATCATTTCAATTACCTTTCCCGATTCATCCGGAATAAAGATAGTTGTCATCTCCATCCAGACTATGTTCCCGTTTTTGGATAGCTGTTGAATTTCTGTTATGCGCTTTTTAACAGATATATCCCCTGAGTTATAAGCTTTTACTCTTTCGGCAAGGCTACTCATTTTTTCGGAAAATATATCATCTGGAACAATAGATTTATATCTTTCATTTATCAATTCATCATCAGAAAATCCAATCATTTTTTGGACAGAAGGAGTGATATAAATAAGTTTCTGTGTGTTAACATCATAACGCCAGATTACATCATCTATATTATCCGTAACAAATCTTAAATTCAGCTCGCTTTCCTTTAAAGATTCTACTTTTTCGCTAAGCTGATCCAGTTCTTTAATAAGTTCTTCTTTACTTAAATTCCCTGAGAAAGATTTCATACATAAACCCAATTTTATCAAATGAGAAATTATTAAAATATTTTATAACTGCATAGTATAAATTTATTCCATCAGAGTTTAAAACAGTAGATGCAGTGCTGTCTAAAATAAAATCAAAAGTGGAAAAAAGAATAAAAAGGACTTTTTTGAACAGGTTATTTTCATTTTTAAAATCAATCCCTCTCTGTTTTTTTGTATTGAGTAAATAACCATTTTATTAAGGTACTTTTGATAGATATTTAGGACAGACATGGGAAGGCTCTGCAACCCTGTCTTTTTAGAAGTATTTTAGATATATTTTTCTTAAATATAAATGTAAAATTTATGGAGTGATTATGAAAAAAATGCTTTCCCGAATTTTTCTTATTCTTTTTATTTTCTCATTTAAGACGACCTTTGCACAAAAAATTGATGAAATTGAAATACCATTTCAAAAATTTGTTTTAGACAACGGTCTAACATTAATTGTCCACGAAGATCATAAAGCCCCAATTGTAGCGGTTAATATTTGGTATCACGTGGGTTCTAAAAATGAAAAAGTTGGAAAAACTGGTTTCGCACACCTCTTTGAACATCTTATGTTTAACGGAAGTGAAAATTATAACAATGATTATTTCCAGGCACTGGAAAGAGTTGGTGCAACAGACCTGAACGGAACTACAAGTGAAGACAGAACCAATTACTTTCAGAACGTTCCTACTTCAGCAGTTGATCTTGCCCTTTGGATGGAGTCCGACAGGATGGGTCATCTTATTGGCGCAATTACACAGGACAAACTTGATGAACAACGTGGTGTAGTTCAAAACGAAAAACGGCAGGGTCAGAATCAACCTTATTCTGTTGCATGGGATTTAATTCCTGCTAACTGTTATCCTAAAGGTCATCCGTATTCTTGGACGGTTATAGGTGAAATGGAAGATCTTGATTCAGCAAAATTAGCTGATGTTCATGGATGGTTTAAAACTTATTATGGACCTAACAATGCCGTTCTTGTTGTTGCTGGCGATATAACCGCAAAGGATGCTTTGGAAAAAGTAAAAAAGTATTTCGGGGATATTCCACCCGGGCCACCAATTTCAAAATATGAATCGAACGTAGCAAAGATGAGCGGTTCAAAAAGAATGATTGTTCAGGACCGTGTTCCGCAAGAACGAATTATGAAAATCTGGAACATACCCGAATGGGGAAATACCGAAGCAATTTATCTTGATCTTGTAAGCGATGTTCTTTCACAGGGTAAAACATCAAGGCTGTACAAACGATTAGTATATGACGAGCAGATTGCTACCAATGCGGGTGCTTTCACAGGTTTAAGTGAAATCGGCGGTCAGTTTTATTTTGACCTTATGGTAAAGCAGGGTGAAGATCCTGTAAAAGTTGAAAAAGCAGCCGATGAGGAATTGATTAAATTTCTTAAAAACGGACCTTCTGAAAGTGAACTTGAACGGATTAAGACACAATACATAGCAAATTTTGTAAGAGGCATTGAGAGGATTGGTGGATTTGGCGGCAAGTCTGATATCCTTGCACAGAATGAAGTGTTTGGTGGTTCACCTGATTACTATAAAAAAACACTTGAAATTATTAAGAATGCAACAGCAAAAGATTTACAAAATGCTGCTGTTAAATGGCTGAGTGATGGAGATTTTATAATTGAGATTAAACCTTATCCCCAGTTTAAGGCTTCTACAGAAAGTGCAGACAGATCCAAACTTCCGGAAACCACTACACCTCCTGACGCAAAATTTCCAAAAATAGAAAAAGCAACTCTTTCAAACGGTTTAAAGATAATGTTATCAAAAGTACCTTCTATTCCTGTCGTAAATTTTTCTCTGCTTGTTGATGCAGGTTACGCAGCAGACCAATTTGCTGCACCGGGAGTTGCAAACATGACTTTAAATATGATGGATGAAGGAACAAAGACTAAAGATGCTCTTCAGATTAGTGAAGCTTTGCTTAAGCTTGGCGCACAGTTAAGCACTTCGTCTTCATTGGATTTATGTAATGTTTATCTCTCATCGTTAAAACAAAACTTAGATAAATCTCTTGAGCTTTGGGCAGATGTAATATTGAATCCGTCTTTCCCGGAAAAAGAACTTGACAGATTAAAGAAGGATAACATTGCACAGATTCAAAGAGAAAAAGTAAACCCCGCTTCAATGGGTATGAGAGTATTCCCTGTTATTCTGTACGGGAAAGAACATGCTTATGGTATTCCATTCAGCGGTACCGGTTACGAAAAAACCACCAATGATATAACAGTAAAAGCGCTCCAGGATTTCCATAAAACCTGGTTTAAACCAAATAATACCACTTTGGTTGTTGTAGGTGATATTTCACTTGATGAAGTAAAATCCAAATTAGAAAAATTATTTAAGGATTGGAAAAGCGGTGATATTCCGAAAAAGAATATTGCAAATGTAAAACTGAATAATAAACCGGTAGTTTATTTGTTAGATAAACCGGAGGCGCCTCAGTCAATTATTTTTGCCGGTAGTATTGCTTCACCGGTATCCGATGGCGATGATATTGAGATTCAATCCATGAATAATATTTTAGGCGGTTCATTCACATCAAGAATTAATATGAATCTAAGGGAGAATAAACGCTGGTCTTATGGTTCGCGCTCAATGGTTTCGGGTACCAAAGCTCAGCGTCCGTTTATGGTTTATGCTTTGATTCAATCTGATAAAACAAAAGAATCCATGCAGGAGATTTACAAAGAGCTAACCGGAATTATTGGAAATAATCCTCCTACGGAAGATGAATTAAACAAGGTAAAGCTTAATCAAACTTTAAGGTTACCCGGTTCGTGGGAAACGATGGGCGCTATCGGCGGTTCGCTTTCTCAATTAATCATGTATAACCTGCCGGATAATTACTTTGATAAATATGTTGATAAAGTTAAAAACCTTAGCCTTGATGATCTTTCTAAAGCTGCAAAGAAAATTCTGCATCCTGATAATTTAATTTGGGTGGTCGTAGGAGATAAAACAAAAATAGAAGGACCTGTAAAAGAATTGGGTTACGAATTAAAATATATTGATACGGACGGCAACCTGATTAATTAAAGACTGAATAAAAAAGATTCCGTAAATTATTTCCTGAAAAGGAAAGTCTGCGGAATCTTTTATTTGAGGTTGTATTTTTTGATTTACTATGCTGCTAATTTTTTTGCCAATAATCTTTTTGCAATCGGAAGTATGGTTTCTTCAAACGGGAAATCAAGTTCGCACTCCAATTTAAATGCAGCCGGGTTGGGAAGATTGTTATTCCCTTTTGCAAGACTGATTTTTATATCGTGATCATCTCCGCTTATTACTTCATAATTTTCATATGATTTTACAAGCTCTATTTTCATTGCAGGACATTCGTCGCTTTCGTAAGCAATAAAAGGAATTTCGAATCTGTAAATATTAAAAGTATTGTTGCTATGATTCGTAATGAAAAAATAACCTTCATTCTTATATAACGGTACAATGCCGATTTCTTCAATTAAAAGATTTTCTTTGACAAAGCTATATAATGCCTTTCCTTCGTTAACCGCTTCCTGGATTTTTGGATATGCCCAGTTAATAAATTCAAAAACCTGGTCAATGTTTCCCGGAGTTACGTTAATTTCCTCACTCCCGGTACTGTTATTAATAAGGATCTTACTGTTAACAAGTGTCGGAAAAACTTTTTCCATCTGATCTTTCTCTTTTACAATACCGCCAAGTATTTCTTCTAATTCAATTAGATCCGATAGTGCCGGGTACACTTTGTTCTTATGCAGCAATGATGAGTAATCTTTTAATGCGCCAAGCAGTTTGTACTGACTTTTTTCAAAGTCATCAGCCGCCGATATGAATGAATCTATGGTTAACTTTTTCATTGTCTTATTCCTGTTTATTTCTCCTGCTAATTAATTAAAACAAATTTATTATAAACTTTTTGTGCTCTTAAGCACTGGTATCCGTTTCAGAGGTTAAATAGATATTGGATATTCAGAACGATTATCACTTGGTTCTAAAGAATTATCGGCGTAATGAAGAAATAGTTTAGTGTATTAATTTCAATACAATTTTATTAAAGTTGATGTGCTATGATCGAAAAACAAATTAATAGTTCCGCAGTTCCAAGAGAATACTTTACAACTGTTGTATACCAACAGGGGCTGTTTAAAAAGTAGTGTAACTGTCGTTGCGAGGAGTATAACGACGAAGCAATCTATTCCGTTAATAAAAATGAGATCACTTCGCTTTGCTAGTAATGACAATCTTACTTTTTGATCAGCCCCGGCGAAAAATGATTTTTATAAATGGATTTCAGATAAAATGATTATTCTCACTCAATCATCAATCCCGCAAACGGGATTTCTGATTAAATGATCGAAGATCATTTAATCATCAACATCTTTTTAGTGGGACAAAATCTCCGGCGTATAATTCAAAGAAGTATATTCCGTTGCATAAATTACTTCTTCCATATAGAACGAAAAATTAAGCAGATAGTATCAGGTTTCAATTTTTCTCTTGGCTTCCAAGGTCTGCATTTTGAGAAGGAATATTTTAAAGTATTTTACTAAGGAATGGTTCTTATCGACCAGATTATATATTGTAAATAAGTCCCAATTTTAGACTTGGGAGTAACAACCAATTACGATTTCTGATTTTTGATGCACCAACACCAATTCCCCATAGGAAATTAAAGCCATGTTTATTTCTATTTTCGGAGCCTATTAATAATGATAAAAATCTTGCGGTATAAAGATCATTTTTCTCAGCATCATGACCAAAACTACTTTCAAAGCTTATATTGTCAAGATTAAGAATAAAATGCTTTAATAAAGGTTTATCAAAAACCCTTGCAATCTTAAACCCCACTCCTCCGAGAGAGTAATTTGGCAAAATAAATCCTCCCTCAACTATAAAATTACTGAGCTTGATGGCAACCGACCAATTAAAAAAATCAAATCCGATTCCAAAGGAGAGAAATTCTCCAAAGCCCGTTGTTAAAAAAATATAACGACGGTTTGAATTAGTACTTGAATCAATAGGTAAATTATAATCAGTTGTATCAGTTCCGATAAAAGTATTTGATACAACAGATTTTGAAGAGTTGATGTTTTCGCATAATGAAGGATCAATAATATTTTTTTCTTCCGCGAAGCTTATTGTAGGTAATCTGAAGAATAACATGATGTTTAAAAATAAAGTTATACTTTTCATTTTAGCCTATGGTTGTTATTTAATTCTCTTTTAGTTTTCCTCGGATAATATATATTGATCCATTGCTGACATTGTCTGCCATGATAAGAAAATAAATAATAATGGCTTTTTCATAAATCCTCCCAAAAGTTAAAGATTAATATTAAACCCGATCTTTAGTTGTGGTAAATAGAGTGGCGAAGAATCTCTACTGCTAGCAATAGAAATTCCTATCGACCAAATGAAGTTAATAGAATTCTTAGTTAATTTCTCATTACCGATATTTATATCAAATGCAAAACCTTTAATCAGAGTTTTTGATTTATCATTTGCAGCACGATAGAAAAGAGAAATTTCTCCATTAAGATTATTTAAATATTTTACCCCAGTATTTTTCGATATTTTCAATCCAAAACCAGTTCCTGAGTGTGGAATATAAGTACCACCACCGGACAACCAATACCCACTCCACTTAAGTGCAACTGCTAAATCATTATTTATTTGATAGCCATAACCAATTGCTAATGGTTCTGCTATTCCAATTGTAAGATAAAAGTAAGTGCTTCTGTTATTTGAGTCAGCGCTTTCACTATTGTGAAGGTAAAGGAAATTTTGTTGTGTGTTTCTAAAAGTAAAACTTTTGTTAAATGAAGTAGTAGATAAATTTTCCTCTATTATACTTTGCCCCAACAAAATATTACTAAGAAATAATACAGCTAATAAATACTTTCTCATATTTACCTTTATAGTTTAATTCTCTTTTAATTTAGCTCTTATCATATAGTTCAATCCTTTACTATAATCATAAGCCATAGAAAATAATTTTTGTCGGGAAATTTTCTTAAACCTTTTCGGAAAGATTAACATCACTAATTATTCCAGTATCAAAGTATTAAATTTCCGGATAATAAAATACTCATAATGTGGTAACTACAGGTAAATATTTCGCGATTAAAAAAGAGACGTTCCAAAGGAACGTCTATGCGAAAAATGATTTTTATAAATGGATTTCATATAAAATGATTATTCTCACTTTATCATCAATCCCGCAAACGGGATTTCTGATGAAATGATCTGAAGATCATTTCATCATCAACATCTTTTTGGTTGATACAAACTCTCCAGCACGTAATACGTAGAAGTACAATCCACTTGAAAGATGAGATCCATCGAAATCGACTTCATAATTTCCGGGTGACATTTCTTTATTAATTAATGTGGTTACTTCTCTACCAAGGATGTCGCAAACCTTCAATGTTATTAAAGTCCCTCCTTGGGAGGGATTTAGGGAGGCTGGAACTGTAAATTTTATTTTGGTTGTTGGATTAAACGGATTGGGATAATTCTGTTCAAGTTTAAAAGTATTTACAATGTTTTTCTCTTCAACTCCTGTGGCAACTTCAAATAAAGTTGCTAACTGTGAATCGCTTGTTAATATAATTTCAGTAGTATCTGATGTTGAATTTATTATACCACTCCAGCCGCTGAAAGAATAACCTGAATCCGGAACAGCAATTAACTTTAACGGAATATCTTTAAAGAACGAACCGGAAAAATTATTGTTATCGCACTCAACACCATTGAAATATACTTTTCCTTTTCCTGCAATATTCAAAGCAAGGTTTGCTTCTCCTGAAAAACCAAATCTTTCACGAATGAATTTAATGACATACAGAGATCTCTTTTCTGCAAATTCATATAAGACATTAAGCCCTTCCTGCCAGGTTGGAAAGAATGAAAGCGATTTTTCCCATCTTTGTTTATGCCTTGGAATTTCGGATTCAACGATTGCCTTGATGCTATCAATAAAATATTTCAAGCGCTCTGTTTTGAATGTAGTATTTAAATGCGCCATCATTCGTTGGGAATATTCATTATGAAATTCAACATTGGTAAGCATAGTACGGAAAAGATAAGTTGACCATGCAGGATTTGCATAATAAGTTGATGTTGGAGAGGTACACATTTCTAAATTATTTGCATTGTATGGACTTGAGCCATGTGCGCCAAAACCAAGGTCGGTATCAAATAATATCCATCGCCATTTACCACCGGCAGTCTGTGGCTTCCAGTATTTTATATTATTTGCGGGCCAGTCATAGTTGCCGTAAAATACTTCTGCGATGAAATAATTGATGTATTCATCAATATCAATTTTTGTTTTAATGTAATTGTAAACATTGGTAAGCTGCACATTATTCGCTTTAAGGTAATTTATAAGAGCTGTATAATCTGCCGCGCTGCCTTCTTTCACCTCGGCATTGCCAACAAGAATATCAACACTGTCATCATCAATACCATGGTTCGCTTCAATATAATGCTCATTATGCTTTTCGCGGATGTCATGAATTCCCCAGTATTCGCCATTAAGAAAAACAATCGACGGTCGATAGGCTTGTAAATCGATATCCATTCTGCCCTTAACAATACTATGCATCAAACCATCTCTTATTAAAGTTCTGTACCAATCCTGCCCGGTATTTCTCAAAAGAATATTATTAAGGCTTTGAATGGGCTTGTCCTTAAAAATCTGATATTTAATTTTGCTGTCGCCGTATTTACTTCTTGCATAAACAGCCAAAGGTTTCTGGTCATATTTTCTTGTACAGCCGCCGCCAATTTTTACACCGGCATCTATCTGAAATCCACGTGAACCGTCATTTTCAAAAAACTCAAGACTGATCGGTCTTTCCCAATCCTGGTTCCAGTTTTTCTTGGTATCGCTACAGTATCCGGTTATTCCATTTGTTCCAACGACATAAATTCCAATCTGGTCATCAAAAAAGTTTTTAGGATCCGTCGCAATCGAAACTACGGGAAGTGTGGTAGATTCATTTATAAAATATGTATTGGTTTTTACATCACTGTAAATGCAATCTGTCTTAGTTGATATGGCCCTTACTACTGTTGTCTTAGTCAACTCGATCGGTTGAGAATAAACCAATGAAGTGTCCGTCGGAACCGAGCCATCAAGTGTGTAATTAATAATTGCCAATGGATTATCGCTTGTTAATTGAAGAAACTGCGTCCCCGTATAAAAACCGCTCTTAATTGAAAATTTTGGTTTGGACAATATCTCCAATGAGCCATCTGTATTTTTGCCTTCGGGAGTTGGAAGAACAAAATAATTGAATGATGTACTTGCATCCGGGAATCTTCCGTAGGAAATGTCTTCTTCCATATCTTTGTATTCAATCTTGTCAACCTCACGCAGCATATAATCCGATAAGACAATTGCGTCTTCTTCCTTAGAAAGTTTAAAGTTAGTATGATTTGCAGAATCTTTTTCATCTGCCCAAACAATAACATAACGATGAGGAGGAATTACAAACCTTGAAGTAAATTTCCACTTTGCGGGTTCGGACACTTTATCGGAAAGATAATAACCGTTCAGATCAACCGAATAAGATTCTGCATTGTAAATTTCAATCCAATCTGAGTATTCTCCAAAATCATAATCAAAAAACGAATCGGAGTTCGAAGCCATAAATTCATTAATAAATAATTTCGGTTGGGTTTGAGAAATTGAAACCACCGGGAACAAAAGGAACAGAGCTGTAAATAAAAAACATTTTGATAGTAATTGATTCATAACAAAAACACTTAATAATTTTAATTTGAAACTACCGAAAATTATTTTATTCAGAAAGGAATAAAAATTTATAAAAAAACTTTAAGGTCAGTCTTGACTTTAATAAATTTTTTCGAGATATCGCGAACTAAATACCCATCATTTTTATCAAATCAATAGGAGGAGCATAATGGAACGAGAAGAAGTTGAAGCAAAAGTAAAAAAAGTAATAGCAGCAGTTCTCAAAAAAAATGTTGAGACTATTTCGCCTACCGCAAATTTCATATTCGACCTTGGAGCAGATTCAATGCAAAGCCTTCAACTTGTTGCCGGTTTTGAAGAAGAGTTTGATATAGAGATGGATGAAGACAAATCTCTTGAAGTACAAAACGTTGCCGATGCTGTTGACTACATTAAATCTTTAACTGATGCAAAGGTTTGATTATGCCTCCACGAAAAACAAGAGATCAGATTGACAGAATTTTTTATCCTCAGTCCCTTGCTGTTGTTGGTACTAACAAAGTAAGAGGTACCGTACCCGGAGATATTTTCGTAAATATATTAAAGGATGATTTTCAGGGCGTTATCTACCCCGTTGCTCCCGGTGAAAGATTTATATCAGGAATAAAGGCCTATAAATATGTTCTAGATATTCCTGATGAAGTTGATATGGCAGTTCTCGTTTTTCCAAGTTCCGTATGCCATATGGCAATGGAACAGTGCGGTCAAAAGGGAATTAAGTCAATGATAATTATTTCTGCCGGGTTTAAGGAAGTTGGCGGAGCAGGTATTGAACGCGAGAAACAGATTAAAGCAATAGCAGATAAATATAGCATTTCTTTTATCGGGCCAAACTGTCTTGGCGTTATTAATACAGATCCGAAATGCAGGATGAATGCATCCTTCGCCAGGCAATTTCCAGAAGAAGGTAATATTGCTTTCATATCCCAAAGTGGCGCTTTATGCACAGCGGTTCTTGATTATGCACGTGCAAAGCACATCGGATTTTCCAAGTTCGTCAGCTTTGGTAATAAAGCTGATGTTAATGAAATCGATTTGCTCTATTACCTTAAGGACGATCCAAAAACAAAAGTAATCTTAATCTATCTTGAAGAAATAAGTGATGCTCAGGGTTTAATGCAGGTTGCCAAAGAAATAATTTCCGAAACGGGTAAACCTGTGCTTGCAATAAAATCCGGAAGAACGAGTGAAGGAGCTTCTGCTGCGGCTTCACATACCGGGTCACTGGCAGGAAGTGACTCTGCCTGTGATGCTGCATTTGCACAGGCCGGCATTATACGCTGCGATACAATTGAAGATATGTTCAACTTTGCAATTGCATTTGCTTACCAACCGCTACCTGCCGGTAACAGAGTAGCAATTATAACTAATGCAGGTGGACCCGGAGTTCTTACAACAGACAAAGCAGTCAAAGAAGGATTACAACTCGCAAAGTTTTCCGAGGAGACAACCAAAGCATTTAAAATGAGTCTGCCTAAAACCGCTAACATTAAAAATCCTGTTGATGTTATTGGTGATGCACGCGCAGACAGATATAACATTGCACTCACCTCATCACTTAAAGATCCTAATGTTGATGGAGTGATGGTGATACTAACTCCGCAATCAATGACAGATATAAAGACAATCGCAGAGGAAGTGGCAAACATTTCAAGTCAGTATACAAAACCAACTTTTACTTCTTTTATGGGAGAAGCCGATGTTGCTGTTGGAATTGATATACTTCAGCGTAGAAGCATTCCGCATTACCAGGTTCCAGAGGATATGTGTAAATCATTTGCCCGGGTTTATCGCTTTAAGAAGCAGTTAGAAAGAAATGCAATCGGAATTCTTGGTGTTCAGCAGTTTGAAGATGTTGATAATTATACTGCACAAAAAATTCTTGATGAAGCAAAAGTTGCCGGAAGAAACTATCTACCGGAAGAGGAAGCAGAGAAAGTTCTTAAGGCCTATAATCTTCCAATGCTGCCGGGCGGATTGGCAAACACAGCAGAAGAAGCAGTTAAGATTGCAGACTCAATCGGTTACCCGGTAGTAATGAAAGTAATCTCAGATGACATTGTTCATAAGTTTGATGTGGGCGGTGTTCGTCTTAATATAATCAGCAGTGAAGATGCGGAGAACGCATACCGGCATATCCTGGAAAATATTAAACGCACTCATCCCGAAGCTCACTTAAAAGGTATCTTCGTTCAGAAAATGGTTAAGGGAGGTGAAGAAGTAATAATCGGATTGAAACGTGACCCGGCATTTGGGCCCGTAATAATGTTCGGCCTGGGCGGAATCTTTGTAGAGGTATTCAAAGATATAAGTTTCAGAATTGCTCCTGTAACAGGAGATTCAATTTCAGATATGATTAAGGAAATAAAATCTTATCCTTTACTTTCGGGAGCAAGACACCGTAATGAAAGAGACATTGAAAGCATTGAATTGTGTATACAAAGAATTTCCCAGCTTTCTGTAGAATGTCCTCAGATTCAGGAACTGGATATTAATCCTTTAATCGTTCTTGATAAAGGTGAGGGATGCTACGTGGCGGACTCGAAAATAATGTTGTGATGTACTTATTAATAATTATCATCAAAATCTATGATTGATGATATTGATGATATTCTTTTAAATAGCCCCGTCTTTCAAGACGGGTGAAAATAATGTCATATTTAAAATTATTCGTTCATATTATCTGGTCAACAAAGAACCGGGAAAAAGTTATCAATGATGAATTGAAACCAGTTCTTATTGATCATATAAAATCAAATTGTGCAATTATAAATATCCATTTGGATACGGTTAACTGCGTTGAAGATCATATTCATCTTTTGATTTCACAAGACGCAGAACAATCAATAAGTAAAATCGTTCAGCTAATTAAAGGAGAATCGGCTCACTGGATCAACCAGAACAATCTGATTGCAACCACATTCGAGTGGCAGAATGAATACATGGCTATCTCAGTCAGTCCGTTAATTATTGACAGGGTTCGAGTTTATATTAAGAATCAGGAAAAACATCACTCTACAGTTTCCTACGATGAGGAGGAAGAAAATCTGATTCAATTATTATGGAAATAATTTTTCACCCGGAGTTTAAACTCCGGGCTAATTTGTGAGAAAATCAATCGGAGTTAAAAATGAGAATAATCATCCACAACAACTATCAAATTTTAAGCAACTGGACAGCTTATTATATCGCTAAAAAAATTAATGATTTTAATCCCTCTCCCGAAAAACCGTTTGTACTTGGTTTGCCGTCAGGTACATCACCGCGGGGAACATTCGACCAGCTTGTAAGCCTTTACCGTGAAGGAAGAGTTTCATTTCAGAATGTTATTACATTTAACATGGACGAATATGTAAACTGCCCGACAGACAACCCCGGCAGCTACCATTTCTTTATGTACCAGAATCTATTTAATCATCTTGATATTCCCAGAGACAATATAAATTTCCTTGATGGCAACGCTACTGATCTTGAAAAAGAATGTGAGGAGTATGAAGAAAAAATTAAAAAGGCAGGTGGAATTAATTTATTCTTTTGCGGAATTGGTCCTGACGGACATATTGCATTCAACGAACCGGGTTCTTCATTATCATCACGAACAAGAGTAAAAACACTTACTCATGAAAACATTGTCGCCAATTCAAAATACTTTAACAACGATATTTCAAGAGTACCTAAGCTAGCTCTTACCGTTGGTATTGGAACAGTAATGGATGCAGATGAAGTAGTAGTTCTTGTAAGTGGTCATTCAAAAGCAAGAGCATTACAGATGGCTGTTGAACATGGTGTAAATCATATGTGGAATATCTCTGCTCTTCAATTGCATAAGAGAGGAATAATTGTTTGCGACGAAGAAGCAACTGATGAACTGAAAATGGGAACAGTAAAATATTTTAAACAGATTGAAAGAGAAGCAATAGAAAATCTGCCGGACTTCTGAAAAAGCAGGAGATGGTTTTATGAAAGCCCTTTCAAAAAATATTTACAATGAAGTAAAAAGCATTTTAGAAAAAGCAAGATCTAATGCTTATCGGGCAGTAAACTTTGTTATGGTACAGGCTTACTGGCACATTGGAAAAATAATTGTTGAAGAAGAAAGAAAAGGAAATAAAAGAGCCGGCTACCAGGAGTATTTAATAAAAGAACTTTCAGTTAAACTAACTAAAGATTACGGTAAGGGATTTAACGAAAGAAATCTCTATTACATGGTTTCGTTCTATAATTCATTCGCAATTCTGAACGCACTGCGTTCAGAATTGAGCTGGACCCACTACAGGCTTTTAATGCGGGTAGAAAAAGATACAGCAAGAAAATTTTACCTTAATGAAAGTATTGAATGCGGCTGGTCTACACGCCAATTAGAAAGACAAATCAATTCATTCTACTTCGAAAGAATTCTTACAAGTAAAAATAAATCGATCGTTAAAAAAGAATCTCAAAAAAGGAATGTGGTCTTTAAACCTGAAGATATTATCAAAGATCCTTATGTGCTTGAATTTATTGGATTGAATCCAAACTCTGCTCACCTTGAGAAGGATCTTGAAAATTCTCTTCTTCTAAAGCTGCAGGATTTTCTTCTTGAGCTTGGAAAAGGTTTTAGTTTTGTAAGCAGACAAAAACACATTGCCGCAGAAGATGATCACTTTTTTATTGATCTTGTATTTTACAATTACTTTACAAAATGCTTTGTACTCTTCGATTTGAAAGTTGGTAAACTTACACACCAGGATATTGGCCAGATGGATTTTTATGTAAGGTATTTCGAAAAGAACATCAGGCAATCTTCTGATAATCCAACACTTGGAATTATACTTTGTACCGAAAAGAATGAAACCATTGTTAAGTATTCAATCCTTAAAGGAAGCAAAAGAATTTTCGCATCTGTCTACAAATTATATCTTCCTTCAGAACAGGAACTAATAAATGAAATTGAAAATCAAAAACTTCTTTTACGAGCCTCCTCATTTAGTCAGGTTAAAAGACACAAAACATCAAAAAGGAAATAAGCAATGAACTACAGAAAAATTTCGGAACCGGAAATTTCCTCATTAGAAAACCAGGGTTGTACCTGCAGCGACTGGTCCAAAGTTAACGTCTCAGAAAATTTTATTTCTAACAATATTAAAAATGTTCGCTTCAGTGGAGATATTACATTAGGTTCATTTGAAAAAACAATTCACTTACCCGGCGGCATCGAAATGCTCTGCGGTATTTATAATTCTTCCCTGCATAATTGTACTGTCGGGGACGATGTTTACATTTCTAATGTGAATGCCCTGGCTAATTATGAAATTGAAAAAGATGCTGTTATTGAAAATGTTCAATCATTAGTGGTAAATGGAAAAACCTCTTTTGGTAACGGTGTTGAATTAGAAATTTTGAATGAAGGCGGAGGAAGAAATTTAAAGATATTTGAAAATCTTTCTGCACAAATTGCTTACCTGATGGTGATGTACAGGCACAACAAAAACCTGATTGAACAGCTTGAAAAAATGATCGATGAATTTGCCATGTCAAAAACTTCCACCATTGGTAAGATTGGTGAAGGATGCCGGATTCATAATTGTAACACAATTACCAATGTTAATATCGGTGCAAATGCAACTGTAACCGGTGCAGCAAAACTTGAAAACGGAACAATAGTAAGTAAAGCCGAAGCCCCTACTTATATTGGTAACGGCATTACAGCAATAAACTTTATCATTAATACAGGAACAAAGATAGACAACTTTGCACTACTCGATAAATGCTTTATTGGTCAGGGTGTTCAGATGGGCAAACAATATTCCGCAGAAAACTCCGCATTCTTTGCAAACTGCGAAGGATTTCATGGCGAGGCAGTTTCATTGTTTGCAGGACCATATATGGTAACGCATCATAAATCTACATTGCTTATTGCAGGATTGTTTTCATTCTTTAACGCCGGCAGCGGTTCAAACCAAAGTAATCATATGTACAAACTTGGCCCGCTGCACCAGGGAATTCTTGAACGAGGGTCCAAAACCGGTTCATTCAGCTATATGCTGTGGGAAAGCAGAGTGGGAGCCTTCTCGGCAGTTATAGGTAAACACTACACAAACTTTGATGCTTCAAATTTTCCTTTCTCTTATCTAAACGAAGAGAGTGGTAAAACAGTTTTAACTCCTGCAATGAACTTGCTTACAGTTGGAACAAAACGCGACAGCGAAAAGTGGCCGGCCCGCGACAGAAGAAAAGATCCGATTAAACTTGATCTTATTAATTTTGATTTGTTCAGTCCGTACACTGTTGGTAAAATGGTTAAGGGAAATAAGATACTCCAGAATTTATATGAAACTGCATCAAAGGAACGAGAGTTTGTTACAACAAGCGGAATGCACATTAACCGTTTGATGCTAAAGACAAGTACCAAGTATTATGAAATGGGAATTAAAATATTTCTTGGGAAATGCCTTATTAACAGGCTTAAAGATGTTTCAGCCAATGCTAAACTTGATGAGCTGAAAATAAAACTTACAGAAGTAAAACCAGAGGATAAGTCTGAATGGATTGATGTATGCGGTTTGCTTGCTCCGTCTTTAACTGTTCAGAACCTTGTTAATGAAATTGCCGATGGAAAGATAAATGATATCGAAAAGCTGCAATCAGCCTTAAGCTTTATCCATAGAAATTATGATGAAGCCGAATGGGGCTGGTGCACAGATTTAATTGAAAGCAGATTAAGTAAAAAGATAAATGAACTGACAAAGGAAGATTTGATTCACATAATAAAGGAGTGGAAAGAAAACTCTGTTAAACTTAATCATATGATAGCAAAAGATGCGCAGCGCGAGTTTGATCTGTTCAGTAAAATAGGCTTTGGAATTGACGGAACAGCAGAAGAAAGAGACAAAGATTTTGAGGCTGTCCGCGGCTCATTTGAAGGAAACAAATTTGTTAAGCAGCTTGAAAGCGAAAACAAAGCAACTGAAGAAAAAGCCAGATTACTAATTAATTTAATTGGCAGCTTAGCATAAAAAACTTTTATCAGATCGTCAGGAGCATATACTGACGATCTTTATTACCATTGCTCTTCATCAGAGGTTTGATACTAACAACCGGTTATGTCTCTTGATTTTAAAACCGCACACATCTAAATTAGCGCTAAGGTTTTAAATATTTCTCTTCTCTTAAAAGGTTTATTAAATGAAAAGTGAAAAGTATCTTCTGATTTCAGCAATATTATTATTCTTTATAGGCTGTACTAAGAATGACAACCCTGTATCTTTAATTGATACAAGAAAATCTTTTACAATTCATGCATATGATTACTCTAACCGCCATTATTTTGTAGATACTTTATATGCTGATACTTCAAGAAAATTTAATTTATTCTTTTATTACT
>CAZIDB010000047.1:0-25049 GCA_964537965.1 uncultured Melioribacter sp.
CAGGTAAATCCATAATCTGAAGTTCTGTAAATTCCTCCTTTAGTTGATACTAAAAGCTTTCCGGTATTCCAACCTGACGCAATTATTGAAGTAACTTCTCCACCTAACGCTCCAATTGTCTCTGTAATTTTTTTGTTATTATCAAAAGTAACAATTCCACCGTCAGCAGTACCGATTAAGAAAATATCAATGTTCTCTTGTTCATTAGTATTTCTTTCAAGAGAAGTAACTGAACTAACATTAATAACTCCATCCCAGGTTTTGCCGGTATCTGCACTTTGCCAGAAGCCACCATAATCCTGATAAGGATAACCATAAAACTTTGAGTATCCATATAATATTTCGGTAGAAACATCTAATTGAAATAATCTTATATAACTATCATCAAAATATGTATTATTATTTATCAGATTCCAATTTTCCCAATCAGAACCATTTGATTTATAAATTTCCCAACCAGCGGATCTTAGAACTGAACCATCTTCCGGAAAAAGGAAATAAGATCTTTTAGCTTCATAATAATTTAGTAAATAAGATCCTGTTCCCACCCAGGGTTTCCAATTAACTCCGTAATTAAAACTTATGAGATAAGGTGATTGAGAATATTGAACAGTATCCGCAACTACAATTCCATCTTTGTTGTAAACAACCTGTGATGTAAAATGAGGAAGAATATTAATCCAGGTAATTCCATAATCTTCAGAATAGAAAAGACCATTCTCGCCGGCACAAAAAACTTTACCGGATTCGGCTACAGCAATATCAAAAAATTTCCCGCTTAGAATCTCGATCCAGTTGTTACCTTCATTGCTACTTCTGAAAAGTCCGCCTTTTTGAGTACAGCATAGCAATACCTGAGAATTCTCAGGAAATTCCTTCATACAAATTACATTGCCACCACTGATTGGAATTTTCGTCCACTCATCCGCAGCATAAGTATAATTGCAGGCAAAGAGCATTAAACAAAGAATTATTATTGCAGATTGTCTTCTCATTTTTCCTTAAACCATAGATTTTTCAATTCAACTTATAATCTTTCTTAAAAAATTCAAAATGAAATTTCCACACAAGAACCCGATTCTTTCCGATTGCGAAATAAAAAACACTTTGACAAGCCACCTAAAAGTTTATTGG
Organism: uncultured Melioribacter sp.; assembly: GCA_964537965.1. GTDB lineage: Bacteria > Bacteroidota > Ignavibacteria > Ignavibacteriales > SURF-24 > SURF-24. The sequence goes on from CAZIDB010000047.1 coordinate 1,135, forward strand.
CTCTATTGATAATCAAGAGCGGAAAAAAGAATTAGCATTTCAATCTGATGTAAAAGGAATTTTCGTATTTTTACAAAAACAGAAAGGATATTTGATGACCGGTTTATTCCAAATAATTACAGGCGCATTCCTGCTTAGTATTGTTCACGCTTCAATACCTAACCACTGGATACCTCTTGTTGCGCTTTCAAAATCCGAAAACTGGTCTAACCGTTTAACATTAAACGTTACTGCTATCGCGGGCTTCTCACATACGCTAAGCACAGTTATAATTGGAATTATAGTCGGTTTCCTTGGATACAGTTTGTCCGGTTCATATTCTATAATTGTGGGTATCATCGCCCCGGTAATGTTGATACTGCTTGGAGTAATTTATCTTGTATTGAGTATTAGAGAGAATAAACATCCCCACCATCATTCTAATGAAATTAATATCGATGAAAGTAAAAAGAAAACCACCAGAACTATAATTCTTGCTTTGGTATTGTCAATGTTCTTCTCTCCCTGTTTGGAAATTGAAGCGTACTTTTTTGTGGCAGGCAACCTTGGCTGGAAAGGTATCCTAACCGTTTCTTTTATTTATACATTTATAACAATTGCAGGAATGTTAATCTTAGTTTGGTTAGGAATGAAAGGTGTTAAGAAAATTAACTCCAATTTTCTTGAGCAACACGAAAAGACAATTACAGGCACCTTGTTAATCCTTCTGGGAATAATCGCTTTCTTTATTAGTTAATCGGGAAAGTTTTTACCATGCAACACATTCATAACCATTCACATAATCACCAGTTAAGAAGTTATAATAAAATTTTCGGAATTGGTATTGTTTTAAATACTGTTTATATCATCGTTGAAATCGCAGCCGGATTGTTAATCAACTCTATGGCGTTAATAGCTGATGCAGGGCATAACTTAAGTGATGTTTTAGGATTGATATTAGCGTGGCTTGGTTCCTATCTTGCAAAGACTGCCGTTACAAAAACACGCACTTACGGTTTAAGAAAATCTACAATCTTAGCGGCGCTGTTTAATGCATTAATTCTTTTAATAGCTGTTGGTGCAATAACAATCGAAGCAATAAGAAAGATAGTTCACCCTGAGCCAATCGGCGGAACAATGATGATGATTGTAGCGGGTATTGGTGTTGTGATAAATGCTTTAACCGCTTTACTTTTTCTTAAAGGAAGAGAAAAGGATTTAAATATTAAAGGAGCATTTCTGCATATGGCTGCCGATGCAGGTGTTTCACTTGGAGTTGTTGCTGCCGGACTGTTAATTAATCTGACCGGGTTTTATTTACTTGATCCGTTAATTAGTCTCGTTATTGTTATTGTAATTACATTCGGAACATGGAGCCTTCTTAAAGATTCGTTTTATCTTTCAATGGATGCTGTTCCTAAAAATATTGATTATGAAAAAGTGCTGAACTATCTGGCGTCTGTAAAAGGAGTAGAAGAAGTGCACGATTTGCATATCTGGGCAATGAGCACCACGGAAATTGCACTTACGGCACATCTTGTAATACCGGATGATCAGATGGATGATAAATTCATTGAGAAGGTTTGTGTTTATCTGCATAGCAATTTTGGAATAGAACACCCGACAATTCAGATAGAGAAAAGCGCTCAAAGTTCATGCTGCAATTGTGAAAATGTTTAAGATGATCTTTTATAAGGATCCACTGCTCGTAAAACCACATACCATTTAACTAAGAATGTTCTGCTGAAAGATCCCAGGATAAATTATTCTTTTTATTACAACAGCATAAAACCAAACCTTCACAGTCCGGTACCCGAATAAATTTATATTTCTCATGCTGTTCTAACTGCTTCTACGAATCTTATTCCTGTTTTAATCATCATACTTGCAAATAAAAATTTAGAATATGACAGCACAACCAAAAGTAATCGTATTTTCTACACCGACCTGCAGCTTTTGCAACTCGGCAAAAAGATATTTCAGGGAAAACAATATCAGGTTTACCGATGTTGATGTTTCAAAAGATATGGCTGCCGCAAGAGATATGCAGAGAAGAACCGGCCAGACAGGTGTACCGGTTATATTAATCAATAACAGACCAATTATTGGATTTGACAAACCAAAAATCATGCAAATGCTGAACTTAAAAAATTAATGGAGACAAAAATGAAAATAAATCCTTTGGACGACAGGGTCCTTGTTGAACCTCTTCAGGCTGAGGAAAGAACTTCTTCAGGAATTATTATTCCTGATACAGCCAAAGAAAAACCCAGAATGGGAACAGTGATTGAAGTCGGAACAGATGAAGATCTTAAAGAAAAAATCAAGAAAGGAAATAAAATCCTTTTTGCCAAATACGGCGGAGATGAAATTGATATGAACGGTAAAGAATACAGAATCATTCAAAGAACAGATATCCTTGCCGTTGTAGAAGATTAAAAAATATTATTAAACAAAAGGAAATACTATGTTAAGAACTAATTTAACTCACGTGCATTCAAAAGATGATCATGCAAAAATTCTACAGGAGAACGAAAATGTAATGGTTTGCTGCGGCAGAATGGGTCCAATGTGCATCCCGGTTTATGAATCAATGGAAGAACTTGAACCGGAATACACAAATGTTAAATTTGCTGATATGGAATTTGACATTCCGGATGCTGCAGTAATACGAAATTTACCGGAATGCAGAAGTTTCCAGGGATTACCGTTTGTTGTTTATTATAAAAACGGGAAGGTTGTAAAGGCAACAAGCAGCATTCAGTCAACAGAACAAATAACCGAAATTTTAGATCAAAACTTTAAAAAGAATTAATCCTATATATGAATAATCATTTCGATGTAATTGTAATTGGAGCTGGTGCCGCAGGTTTAACTGCTGGCATTTATTTATCCCGCGCAAAAGTAAGTACGCTCATATTAAACGAAGGAACTGTTGGCGGACAAATGGTTTTAACTCATGAGATTGCAAATTATCCTGGAGTTGAAACCATAAGCGGGTATGAACTTGCAAGGAATATGAAAACACAGGCACAGAAATTCGGCTGCATTATTAAATCCAACATTAAAATATCCGGGATGGATTTAACCGGTGAAATAAAAACGGTAGAGGTAGATAAAAAATACACCTATACATCTAATGCGGTTATAATTGCAACCGGAGGAAGATCAAGAGCTATAGGTGTGCCCGGCGAAGATGTTTTTAGGGGAAAAGGAATTTCTTATTGTGCAACTTGTGACGGTGATTTTTTCCAGGATAAAAAAATTATAGTTGTAGGAGGTGGAAATTCTGCTCTTGAAGAAGCTGTATCCTTAACAAAATATGCTTCAACAGTTACGATCATACATCAGTTTGATCATTTCCAGGCTTTTGAACATTATGTTGAAGAAGCACAAAATAATCCTAAAATAGATTTTATCATGGAATCTAAGATTATTGAATTTAAAGGTAATGATAGACTAACCTCTGTAATAATTGAAAACCAGGGCACAAAGGAAATTACTGAAAAAGAAATAGAAGGTGTTTTCATTTTCATAGGTTACGTTCCAAATACAGAAAAACTAGAGGGCATAATTGAACTGAATGACTGGAAAGAAATTATCGTTGATAAAAATATGGCTACAAATATTAATGGTGTTTACGCTGCAGGGGACTCAATTGCAAAACGTTATCGTCAGGTTACAACTGCTGTAGCTGACGGTACTATTGCCGCATTGAGCGCTGCTGAATTTATTAATAATTTTAAGAAAGAGAAGTTGTTACTCGAATCCTGATAATTTATTTCAGTCCTTTTTCTTACAAACCGTTAGATAATTTTTCTAACGGTTTTTTTTCGTCAAAGTTGTTGCTTCATTTCGCCCAATTAGTCGAAAATTTTTTTTTATATAATACAAACAGGTAAAAACTTTCAAATTGTTTAAAAATTGTTTGTGGCACGATTGTTAAAAATATATGGACAACAAGTTATTCACAAACAAATTAAAAGGAGCTACAAATGAAACGTTCAGCATTATTCACAATCGCATTATTTTTCTCTTTCTTACTTTTTGCTTCAACGGCAGATGCACAAACCAAAGGCAACGGCAATGGTAACGGAAGCGGTCAAAAAATAAATTGGGTCGATTCAAATGGAGATGGTATCTGCGATAACTTCGGTACAACTCTTCAGGGTTCAAATTCAGGAAAAGGTTATGGCAAAAAAGATGGAACTGGTACCGGTATTAGACCACAGGATGGAACAGGCTACGGCAAGAAAGGCGGCAACGGAACAGGAACCGGAGTTTGTGATGGTACAGGTCCTAAAGGTTCAGCTTCAAGAAAAGGCGGAAAGTAAAAACCGGTAGTCTTAATAAAAGCGTGCAGAAGCACGCTTTTTTTGTCCATCTCATATAAATTCTAAATCTCTTACATAACATCAAATCAAAATATATCTTGCCATTTAAAGGGCATTTTCAGATTTTTCTCTGCCGGAAATGAGGTTACTTACAATATAAATAGATTTTCTTTCGGTTGTACCGGTTTTATATAATCTGGTTTTCTTCAGAATCTGACAACCGAGTTGGAATTCTTCACGCTAACAAAGTATTCGCTAATAAATAAACCTTTTCCATTTGGTATTTGTCAAAATGGAAAAACTGAATTTTAATGAAAAGAACCGCTGTTATTATATTTCTTCTTTTCCTTAACGGAATTATTTTTCCCCAGGGATATTCTATCTCCGGGAATGTAGTCGATTCACTTAATGAAAAACCTCTCTTTAAAGCAAATGCAATCGTAAAGGATACCAGCAGCATAATAATAAACGGCGACTTTACCGACGCAAAAGGTAACTTCAAAGTAACAAATCTAAAATCCGGCAGATATAATTTATCAGTTGAATTCCTTGGTTATATTCCGTTCAGACAAATTTTAGTTATAGAGAAAAAATCTGTTGACCTGAAAACTATAAGACTCGTTCCAACTGCTCTTCAGACACAGGATATTAATATTGTTGATAAGCCGATACCTGTTACACTCAAGAAGGATACGACGGAATTTCATGCAAATGCGTTTAAAGTAAATGTTGATGCCAACGCAGAAGACCTTGTAAAGAAAATGCCGGGAATTTCAGTTGAAGACGGGCAGGTTAAGGCCCAGGGTGAAGATGTAAAAAAAGTTTTGGTAGACGGTAAACCTTTCTTTGGAGAAGACCCGAATGCCGTTCTTAAAAATGTACCTGCAGAAATTATCGAGCGGATTCAGGTGTTTGATAAGCAGAGCGAACAAAGCGAGTTCACCGGTTTTGATGACGGCAACACAAGCAAGACAATTAACATTGTAACTTCTTTAAGAATAAGAGAAGGAACGTTCGGAAAATTTGCGGCGGGTTACGGCAACGAAGATAAATATCTTAGCACAGGCAATCTTAATGTGTTTAATAATGATCAGCGCGTTTCGCTTCTTGGTCAAATAAATAATATTAACCAGCAGAATTTTTCCAGCGAAGATTTGCTTGGCGTAATGTCCGGTGGTGGTGGAAGAAGAGGTGGATTCCAGAGACCTGGCGGAATGGGACAAATGCGGGGTAGCGGCTCGGGCGGAGGTTTCTCTTTCCAGAGAGGCGGTGGTGATGTTTCTAATTTTCTTGTAAGCTCAAAAGACGGAATTACAAATACCGGCGCAATCGGAGTTAACTATAACGATCAATGGGGAGAAAATTTTGAAGTTAGCGGAAGCTATTTTTTCAACCGGACAAATAACGATGCATCCGTAAATACAAACCGAAACTACATACTTATTCCGCCGCAGGAACAAAATTATCTTGAAGATAATTTGTCAGGCGCCATAAATTCAAACCATAGGTTTAATGCAAGACTTGACTATAAAATTGACTCGCTTAATTCTTTATTGCTGCGACCAAACATATCAGTTCAGAAGAATGACGGTACCAGTAATGTGCTTGGAAATACCTTGTACAACGGGCAAAATATTAATTCAATAACAAATTCATTTAACTCTAATCTTACCGCTGTAGACGCTTCAACTGAATTGTTGTACAGGCACAGGTTCGCGGAAAGAGGAAGAACTATATCAGTAGGATTTAATTCATCACTTAAAAAGAATGACGGCGACAACAAGCTGTACTCGGAAAATTTATACTTTGATAACCCGGCATTAAATGATACGACAGATCAAATTGCAGAACTTGTTAAAAACGGTTTCTCAGGCTCGGCAAATATTGTTTATACCGAACCTGTTTCGGATTTCTCGCAGCTTCAGTTTACATCTGCATATTCATATTCAAAAGATAAAAGCGATCAGAATACATTCCAGCAGCAAAACGGAACAGGTTATTCGCTGCTGGATACTTCACTAAGCATTGTCTATAATAAAATTTACAACACACAAAGCTACGGTACAGGTTTCAGATTTAATAAAGAAGGATTGAATTTCAATTTTAATATTAACTACAGGATTGCCCAATTACAGAACGAGCAGACTTTTCCATACTCCGATGATACAAAGAGAAAATTTTATTCAATACTTCCCTCTTTTATGTTAAGGTATGGTTCCAACAGGGATCAGAATATAAGATTGTTTTACAGGAGCAATAACAGCGAACCAAGTGTTGAACAATTGCAATATGTTCTTGATAATTCCAATCCTGCTCAATTAAGAATAGGTAACCCTTCTCTTAAGCAGAATTACTCTCAATCGCTTAACATTAACTACTTTAAAGTAAACGTTAAGGATATGACTTCGTTTTTTGTAATGATCGGGGGAACAATGACGAAGGATTACATTGGAACAAATACTATCATTGCTTCAAAGGATACATTGAGAGTAAACAACCTGATTATAAACCCCGGGACACAATTACAAACATATACTAATATTGACGGCCAGAGAAGCATTTATTCATTCATTAGTTATGGTTTGCCTGTTTCATTTTTAAAATCGAATTTGAATTTAAGTGTTAATTACAACTACGCGAGAACTCCGGGTGTAATAAATAACATAACTAACTTTTCCAACTCAAATAGTTTTGGCGGAGGATTTAATCTTAGCAGCAATGTTAGCAAGGACCTTGATTTTTCAGCATCAAGTAACGGAACATACAGCCTTATAAAAAACAGTTCGCAAAGCAGCAGTAATAATAATTACTTCAGCAACAGGTCTAATTTTAAAATCTACTGGAATTTCTGGTTGGGAATAATTCTGCAGACAGATTTTGAGTACAGGTACAACGGAGGAGTTTCCGGAAGTTACAATCCCAACTCCTATTTGTGGAATGCAAGCCTGAGCAAGAAATTATTCAATAAAGACCAGGGTGAAATTAAAATAGCCGTTTATGATATTCTGAAGAAAAGCACAAACCAGCAAAGAACGATAACTGATTTGTACATACAGGATACGAGCACAAACGTACTCACTCAATATGTAATGGTGTCTTTCATTTATAACCTGAGAGCATTTTAATCCAGGCAGAAAATTAATACCGGTTTATTTTCTGCTCTTCGATTCAATCATTTCGTTAGTCTCTTTAAGAATCTTAAACAGTTCATCCGGCGGCTGAAGTATGCTCCAGTCATTTCTGCCGTATTTCCAGTTCTCATCCATCAGCATTGAGTAACCCGGAAAGAGCCAGTAACCATTTTCATTTAAAGCAAAACCGTAAAGACATTCTCTCCATTCTTTCCCTTTTAAAGTATTCATAAGTAAACCGGGGCAGTGAATTAAATAAATTCCATCGGAGGCTAAATAATTGACCTGCTGTTTTCCCCTGCCTTCGTAGGTAATAAGAAATACAGGTCGTTCGGGTGAACTTAATCCCTTCCATAATCCTTTATAGTACCAGCTTTGAGGAATACCGGGAGTATAAAATCCCCAAATAAAATCCGGATTTATTTTTCTTACCTCATCATCAAGCTGTTTTGCCATTGCAGCAACAGCATCTTCCAATGTTGAAAAATATATTCTAAGTAAGCCGTTTTTCTTTAACCAATCAAAACGAAGACGAGGCAAAACATTTAATGCTTCATTATATTGATTCCTGTTCTGCAAAAATGTTTTCTTCCTTTCAATAAATTCATTGAAGGTAAGGCTGTCAAAAGAGAATGCTTCTGTGATTGTTAAGGATTCAAACCCGTATAATTCCATATCATTAAAAGAACCGAGAAGTGTATTCGGAAATTCATTTGAGAGTTTTGCAAGTTCAATTGCAATATGTCTTACAGCATCATTCCAGTATTTAATATCCAATGGTGAAGGTGAACCGTTCTCTACTCCATCAACTGAAGCTGTTTTTGAATATGATTTATTTTTAAAATAATCCGGGTTCGGCAGGTTTGGTCCCGCCAACAATTTCAGATTATATTTTTTGAGTACGGAAAGAGTAAACCTGAGATCTTCTATAAAAGCTTTTTTAGCAGAATCATTTTTAAGTCCCTTGTATGTGCTTGCCTGCAGCGGCGCTTCAATTAAATTAAAACCTGCCTCACTAAGATATTTACAAATCTTTTCAAGGCCAGCAGCATTTGCAGATTGGTTATCCATACCAAAAAATGCGCTCCTTATTTTTCCGGTAACTAATTCATTCAGAGATTGATTTTTAATATTCAGCTCTCTGCCTGTTTCAAAAATATATCTCAGGGAGTCATAAACATCAGGCGGCGGAGTAATAGCCAACTCACCTTTTTCAAGAATTATTTTTGCAGGTTTATCATGAAATACTTTCAGGTTATCCCAACGGGTTATGGGGTTGAAAGGTTTAAACACGTTTTCCTTTTTTAGTAACGAAGCTAAATATTTAATAAAGTTCGTTTCAAACTTTTCATTCTCTTGCAAAAATCCTGTTGGAATAACCGGCTTATCGGACCACCGGGTTGTCCAGCCATTCATGTTTATTAAATATCTTGGAAGCAAAATGATAAAACCTTTTCCGGCTTTTGCTACTGCCATTACAGCGTTTGCATACGGACCACCTAAGTAAATTCCTTCTGTAGATTTTATGCCCGCATTCTCATCTAATTCTTTCAAACGCATTGAAGTTTCAAATGAAGTAACCGGGATAGAAATATTTTCTCCTTTATCCACAAGTAAACTGAATGCCCGCCCACCGAATATCTTTTCAACACCATAACCAAGCGGAGTTTCATTGTGAACCTGCAGCATTGGCGGATCAAGATAATATGCTGATGGCAGTAATGTACTCTTGTAACCGTTCACCTGATCGTGAATTGCCTTCCCCTCTATTCTAACCGGAACATCAAGTGAATCCAATAGCTCGTTTAAAATAATCCTGTCATTCTCTTCATTTGAATAAAGAGAAACAAGAATACCTCCGCCGGAAACATATTTGACAAGAAAATCTTTTTCAGCAAGCGTCATTTTGGAAGGCGAGGGAAACGGGAAACGGCTTGCTGCAAGAATTATCATTTCATAATCTTTGTCGCTTTCTGTAAGTGTAGGATAATATCTTCTGTAGTCAACTTTAAAGTTGTTCTCCGGAAGATGAATCAGAAATTGCTGAAAAAGAATCGGATCGGACATGAGATAATCAAGAATAAGTATTTTTTTCTGTGCAGGAGTGAAGGATACAGACAAAAAGAAAATCACAAAAAGAATAACAAATCTCTTCATCATTTGTAACGCCGTTTTGTTGTTGCAAATATAAGCTTTTCATAATTCAATATTCAGCGTTCGATGTTCGTGGTTAGTCAAGGTTGTTTCGATATGCTCTGACTTCGTCAGGTCTACTCAACAACCACAACTATTTCTCTTGCCGGTTGCTGAGTTTCCTGATTTTTCAGGAAGTACCGAAGTAACCGCCCCAATTCAAAATTTAGAATTCAAAATTCATAATTTATAATTTCTTTCCCGGATGCAGAAAAAATATATTTTTCTTGTTAAGAAAGTTTTATATTTGGGCTGTTAAGTTGGGAGGCTAACAGGTAAAATGCTTTTGTTAACATATATTGTTCGTACAATTGAAGAAGAACTAAATGAATACCTTGAGCATTTTTTTGACCTTGGAAGCCCGATGTTCATTTCTGTTTTCTTCGTAGCTTCTTTACTATTTACAATCTACCTCTTTATTAAAGGCGTAATAATTCCCGATAAACAAAAGCATATACTCGAGAAGAAGGAGCTTGAACTTTTAAGCGCCAAAAAAATTGCGTCCTTAATTGAGTTGAACCCGGACCCGGTTCTTAAGTTAGATAAGAACTACAACATTTTATTCTCAAACGAAGCGGCACATAAATTAATTTCACCTTATGAAGAAGCTGGTGCTGAAGGCATTAAAAACAGGTTAATGAATCATCACAATATTAATATTGAAGAAATTATATCCGAAAGCAAATCATTCCACGTACAGAAAAAAATAAATAGCAGTATTTATACAATCCATTTCAGGGGAAGCCGGGAATTAAATGAAGCGCATGTATTTTTCCACGATATAACCAACCTTGTTAAATATGAAGAAGAACTTGAGAATTCAAAGGCTAAGCTTACGGAATTATCAAACCATATACAGGATATTATTGAAAGCGAGAGAGACAGGATTGCATCCGGTTTGCATGATAGCGTTGGACAAAAACTTATAATGAGCAAATTAGTCTTAGATAAAATTTCAAAACTGGAAACTACCGAAGACAAACTGCCGGATATTATTAAAGTTATTGATGAAATTAATACTGCTATCAATGAACTGAAGGAAATATCATACAGCATGAAACCAAAATACCTTTCGGAGATTGGACTTGGTCCTGCTCTAAATTCACTTTGCGAAAAAGTAACTACAGAAACAGACATACGAAATATTATTTTTATTGAGAACCCTGATGAAAGATACGCTTCCAATATTGAACTTACTATTTACAGGATAGCACAGGAAGCGCTTAACAACATAATAAAACACTCGGAAGCAAACGAGTTTAATTTACAACTCCTTCAAAACGAAAACAGGATTAAACTGATGATCTCCGATAACGGGAAAGGATTTGATACAGATACCGCCGTTAAAGGAAAAGGATTCGGTATATTCAACATGAAACAACGTGCGGAAAATATTGGCGGAATCCTTAAGATTGATTCATCGGAAGAATTCGGCACATTAATAGTAACTGAAATACCAATTTCTTAAACAGGATTTTTTTTATGCCCCATACTAAAACCATATCTGTTCTTATTGCAGAAGATCATAAACTTGTGCGAAGCGGATTTATTAAACTTATTGAAGAACTGCCCGACCTGTTCGTAATTGCAGACGTTGAAGACGGCATTGCTCTTGTTAAAACTTATTTTGAAAAACTGCCGGATATTATTGTAAGCGATATTTCAATGCCGCTGCTTTCAGGGTTTGACGCCGCAAAAAAAATAATTTCAAGCGACCGCAGCGCACGCATTTTATTCCTCTCTATGTTTGACACGGACGAATACATCTACCGCGCTTATAAAATTGGCGCCAAAGGATTGCTAAGCAAAAACATAAACAGCGGCGAGCTTAACCTTGCAATACATAAAGTGCTTAACGGCTCACTCTATTTTGGCAAATGGAACGAAACCAATATTGAAGAATTGCTTTTCAGGTTTGAATCAATAAGCAAAGTAAATAAAACTTCATCAAAAATAAGTTTAACCATAAGGGAAAAACAGTTCATACAGTTGATTGCCGAAGGACTTACAAACCAGGAAATTGCAGACAGGCTTAGCATTGCAAAAAAAACCGTGGATAACCTGCGGCTTATTACAATGAGGAAACTGAATATTAATTCTTTGCCCGCTTTAATGAAATTTGCGCTTGAGCTTACCGCCAGCGAAAAAAACTTTGATAGGGAATAATATTTTTGACTATTTTTGTGTCAGAATTTATTGAGGTTTTGTTTTATGGATACACCAAGAGGAACTATTTTCAGCCGAGAAGATGCGGACAAGCAATTCGGGCTTCCTTTATTATCACTTGAAATTAAAAATGAAATAATTCACGATTGCCTTAGCAAATCCACCGGGTTCGTAATGTTCAATATTATGGATAATGCAGTTTGCATTCTTGATAATAAAAGGAACCCGTTGCTGCCTGCAGGTAAAAGCGTTGAACCGGAAGTTGTTTTTAAAACTTTTGATATTGAGATTGTAAACAAACTAATAGCCTCCGGCAACCAACCGGTTACTTTTATTGAAAGCCGGGCAGATAATGTTATTAGCCTTACTAACGGCAATTTTACATTGGAAGTTGGTCTTCCCTGCCCTCCATTTTGTAATTAGTATGACTATTCTTCTCCTGATAGCAACCTTTCAGGCATTTATATGGATACTCCCCATTTTCAAACAATGGAAAAGTCCTGAATATAAAAATTATTTCCTGACACTTGGGATGCAAGATGTAATAGGACTAATAGGTTACTTTCTCCTTGGTATTGGATCATTTAATCACTATATAGTCTGGGCTGCAATCCTGTTATTATCTTTTTTACCTTTCTTTAATACAGGTAAAAGGATTGCTTTTCTTATTTTGATTTGTTTGCCGTTTGTAGCAATAACGAGTTACCTGCCAAACAGAACCGCTAATATTATTATTACGATCCAGTACTCGTTTGTGTTTTTAATTCTGATGAGAAAATTTGTAGCATACTTTACTAAAAATCATGTCATTTTACTTTTTCATTTAGTGCTTATAATCCACATGTTCAGTATAGTATTAAAGCTATTTGTTATGTTAGCCGGTGTAAAAACCGGGTTAACATATTTTATGATAACAACCTTTATACAGATTTTCTTTGCAATATATTTTATGTTCGACAGCGACTACAAACCGAAGATTATTCTTTACAGAATTGCAGACGGGGATTGAATTTTAACAAAGCATCGTAGATGGTTTACAATTATAACAAAGCTATCCCCACTTAACCTCAGATCCTCGTAAAGGATCAATATGAAAACTACTTTAGTAATCCAGGATTCTTACTTATAAATCCCCTACGGGGATTATTGATATTTGGGGAGTGTATTTGTATTACAATAATTTAATCTCTACGAGGTTAAATTCATTGATTGCATTTGGATTCGGATTTTATATGTACAATTTAACTACGCAGCAAAACATCGTAGATGTTTTACAATTGTAACAAAGCTATCTCCACGTAACCTCAGATCCTTGTAGAGGATCAACAGGAAAACATTTGATTATGAAAAACCAACTCACCCAACCTGCTACAGCAGGTTTTTCTGTCTGTCTAAAAGTAGTGTGGCTGTCATTGCGCGGAGTGAAACGACGAAGCAATCTATTCCATTAAAACTAAAATCGAAATCACTTCACTTTGCTCGTGATAACAATCTTACTTTTTAGTAAGGGCCGTACCGAAACAACTAATATCAGTGTCTGTAAAAATTGCCTTTATCAAAAAGCTTAACAAACACCAGGCCTGCAATAAATCCACCGATATGAGCTGCATATGCAACTCCGCCTCCTGTATCACCACCGAGCATTCCTAAACCATTAATCAACTGGAAGACAAACCATAAACCTATTAGTACAACAGCAGGAACAGCCGTAACAAAATAAAATAACAATGCTGTTACTCTCTTACGCGGATAAAGTAAAATATAGCCGCCAAGCACACCGGAAATTGCACCTGATGCACCGAGCGAGGGAATAAATAAATTACTGTCAAAAATCAATGAAACAAAAACATGACTTAAAGAAGCAAGAACACCGGTAAGCAGGTAAAATACAATGTACCTTAAATGGCCAAGTCTGTTCTCAATGTTGTCTCCGAATACCCAAAGGAAAAGCAGGTTGCCAAGCAAATGTCCAAAGCTGCCGTGCATAAACATTGAAGTGATAATTGTAAAGTAAACAAATATTGGAGTCGGTTGAAGACCGGTTACTCTGTATCTTTCTCCGGTATATTCATCTATTACAATCCTGTCTTCAGAGGCATAATCATTTCCGGTTAATATTTCGGCAGGAACGGTTGAGTAGGCATAAGTAAACCTTTCATTGCTTCCGAACTTTTGAAGAAAAATAAAAACGAACAGGTTAATCAAAATGAAAAGATAATTTATAAAGGGAGTAATTCGTATTTCCCTGTTATCATCTCCAATCGGGAAAAGCATAATAAATTCCTTTGATAAGATTTTCTATTAGTTTCATTTTTAATTTTTTATTTCACAATTGTAATGATTCTATCTTCCAGGTAATAATAAAACAATTTAACCATTCAGCAATTCATCAACTCTCCGAACAAAAGCCGGTTTTAACTTCCCGGATTAAAATCAAATACTACTTGAAGGGATTTTGCACATCAAAATAATTCGGCAGCATATCTGCCATACCGCATTTAGCCCAGTCGCCGTATGTTTCAAAAGGTACGGGTTCCTGCGGAAAACCGAACTTATCAATAAGAACATCATCATATTTTAATTTAAGGAAAGACGAGTGCCCTTTAAATTCAACTTTCAGGTAGTTAGCAAATTTAAGAAGGTACTCATTGCTAAGAATTCCTTTGTGTATAAGTTTATCTCTCCTGAAAATCTGTTCAAACCTGTAAGTGTATTTTGATTCGATAGGAAGCGCGGCAAAATAAATTTTATAGCCTTTCTCAAGGAATGTATCATTCACAAGTGAAAGCAGGAAATGATTTAGCGAGCCTTCGTAAACCGAGATACGGCTATTTAACCATTTGGTTTCTTCATCCTTATCGGCAGGTTTTAGGTTTTCAAATTTAGGCTGAACAAGAAAACTTATTCTTTGCTCGTTTTTATCCCAAAGGAAACTCATGAGAATACAATAAATTCTGTAACCCAATGCTTTATTAATTATAATTATTGGTCGTGTTGTAAAAGCAGACAGCACGCCGTGCAGATCCTCATTAAAATCGAGTGATGTTTCGTTTTCGATGGTGCAGTCTTCAGCAAACTTGTTCTGCCCAAGGAATAATCTTTTAAATGTTCTTAACCTGGATTGCCATTCAACCGGCATTTCAGAAACGACGCTTACGGAATCAAGCTGGTAAGTTTTTGGAATTAGCTTAAAGTCAAACTTAAGTTCGCTGTTCCCCTTTATTGAAACAGATTTTGAAATTACTTCGTAACCAAGGAAAGAAACAACAAGTTCGTGCATGCCCGGAGTTACAGAAGTAATTTTATAGTTGCCGTCTTTATCGGTATGCGCTCCCCATGTTGATCCGGAAATAAAAACATTAACTCCCTGTAACGGCATCTCGCTTTTTTCATCTGTAATAATGCCTGAAATTGAATTAGTATAATTCTGTGCATACGTGCCGGAGGCAACAACAAAGAATATTAATGTAAGATATTTTAATGCCGGGTTTAACTTTTTCATAAACGGGGAATAACTTTTTATTAAAATACGTTATTCCCCTGTTTTGTTGCAACTACAAAATAAATTTAATGCCGCCGTAGAATGATCTTTCTGGCGTACCGTAGAACAGCACTTCTTCATAATCTTCATTAAGAATATTATCAATCTTTCCATAAAGTTTTAAATTATTAAATAACTGGTATGCGGCAGATAAATTTACAAGCGTATAATCTTTAAGGTTAACTCTTGCAACAGGATAAACGCTGAAATCTTTATCTGCGCGTTTACCAATATTAACAACCTCAAGGTTTAAGTTAAGCGCATTAAGGTTGTAATTAATATTAACCGCAAACTTGTTTCGCGGTCTTCTAAGTAATTCTTTATCGCTGTCTGCTGTACCTGTGCTTTTATCTTTTGTATCTGTATAAGTATAATTTGCTTTAACAGTAAAATTATAGAAAGAACTTGTGCCTAAAGTTACTTCCACACCTTTTGTCTCAGCTTTATCAATATTAATTGATTTGAAATTTGCATCGTATCCAATCAGGTCTGTAAATTCATTATGGAAATAAGTTACTCCAACATTAAGGAAGTAATTAAACAGGAACTGTTCAACTCCGGCATCCCATCCTTTGCTTTTTTCCGGTTTTAAATCGGGGTTACCGTATATTGGATCATAAAGATAATAAAGCGCAGGAGATTTAAATCCTGTTCCGTATGTTGCTTTAAATTTAGTATCTGTTAAGCGAAGGAAATAAGCGGGGGCAATCCTGTAAGTTACTTCAGAACCAAACTTATCATGTTTATCCCAGCGAACGCCAACAGTTGAGAAGAAGGAATTAAACAAGTTGGATTGTTCCTCAAGGTACAATCCTGTTGTGGTAGCTTTGCTTGCAGGAACAACTGAGCTGTATGGTCCCCACTCACTAATACTAAGATAATCCGAATAGGCTTTTTCAGTTTCGGTTTCAAACCCGAATACAACAGTATTGCTGGTGTTAAGTTTTAAATTGTTCTGCCAGTCAATTTTAAATCTTTTACCTGTATAATAACTTACAGAAGCAACATTAGGGTGAGCATCGTCAGCTTCGTCTGTTGTCTTGCTTGTCATTTTAGCCGTGGAAGCACTTAAACTTTGCGTCCATAAACCATCAAGCAAAGTTAAGCTTCCGTTTATTTTAAGCAACGATTGTTCAAAGTTGGATTCAAAGTTCGGGTCATCTCCATAAATATCTTTTTTGTTTGCATCAAGAACTGAGCTTTGGTCAAGTCCGGCTTTGTCTTTTGAATAATTAAAGAAAATATTAAAGTTCAGGTTTTCCAAAGGTGTTATGCCAACTCTTCCGTTAAGATATTTAGCAAAGAACATATCTTTCTCAGTATTTCCATAATCTTCGCTTGCGGCAGAAAAGCCATCAGTTCTAAACTGGGAATAGTTAACGGAATAATCAAACATACTTATCTGCCCGTTAACGGCTGCATTTTCCCTGTAAGAATTATAAGAGCCGCCTTCACCTGAAAGATAAAACTTAGGTTTGCCTTCTCCCTTTTTAGTAAAGATACTTATTACCCCGGCAAGCGCATCGGAACCGTACAAAGTGCTTTGCGGTCCTCTTAGTATTTCAATTCTTTCCACGTTAGAAGTTAAGATGTTGGCAAAATCCACACCGTTGCTAATGGAACCAGGGTCGTTAACTTCTATGCCATCAACAAGCACCAAAGTATGATGAGGATTTGCGCCTCTTAGGAATACTCTTGTAAGTTTACCCGGTCCGCCCTGCTGTGCAACTATTAAGCCCGGTTGTTCAGCAAGCACATCAAGAATAAAATTCTTGTTGGATTTTTCAAGATCGGCTTCTGTAATAACGGTTACAGAGCTTGCAACCTGAAGCATGGAAGTATTAGTTTTGGTTGCAGAAACCACCACATCGGAAAGTGTGTAGGTTCTTACGGTATCTTTTTCATCAACAGAATAATCATTTTTATCTGCCTGTGCCAAAAGAACCGAACAAGAAAAAATAATAATTACAAAAAAGAAAAAGTATTTTTGCATACAAGTTACTCCTTTTAAGAATAAATGAATAAAAGTTGTAACCTTCCGCGGGAATAATAAAAGTAAGTATGAATAATCGAATTGTTAATCAGTTTGCTTACTTTATCTAACCTCACCCACGAAGGTCAAATAACGAACATATTACGGCAGGTCTCCTGACTTAAGACAACAACCAACGCCTTCCCGAAAATGAACAGCAGAGAAGCTACTCATAATTTAACAGTGGCAATGTGTTAGTTGTTAACGTCTACTACAGTTGCGGGGCAGTACCGGAATCTAACCGGTTTCCCTATTCTTCCCGATTTAAACGGGACACCGTAAACATTTAAAGAACTGGTTTTAACTTATTAAATAATCAGACCGATTCCAAATTAAGGTTTAATTTCAGCAGGAAGTCTTATAAAAAAAGTTGTTCCTTTCTCTTTATCACTTATAAAACCAACTTTACCTTTTAGATATCGTTCCGTTAGCAGTTTTATACTGTATGTTCCCAGACCTCTTCCTGTTCCTTTGCTTGAAAATGATCTCTGGAAAACCTGCAGCTGAATATTCCTTTCCATGTAAGCCGGATTATTCACATAAAAAATTATTTCTGAATCATTTGAAGAGCATTTTATTTTAACTTCCTGCCCGTCCTTTGAAGCTTCCAAAGCATTCTTAACCATATTTGAAATAACACGCCAGAGTAAAGTTTTGTCGGATATAAATTTAGAATGCACAGAGTCTTTTTCAACTATTATTTTTTTGTTTAGCGCGGCATCGCTTCTACTATGATAGCGAATTATCTCATCAAGAAAACTCTCGGTATAAATTCCAACAGGATTAATTTTATAATCATTGTTTTCTGCAGAGAGTAATTCGCGCTGGGCATTAATTTCATCGATTAATTTGTCCGAGAGACCTCCCAGAATTTCTATAAACTCGGCCGCCTCTTCATCATTTACATCTTCAATTGTTTCTGCAATACCTTTTAGACTGCTTGCCGTATTCATGATATCATGAAAAAATATCCTTTCAAAAACTTTCCTGCGTTTTTCACTCTGAATATCCTGAACAGTAAAGATGACGAAATTCTTATTTTTAAATTCCAGCGGTGCACTGTTAATTCTTAAATCAAATGCATTGCCTTCATGCTTTTCGATAATCCGGCATTCCTGGATATTTTCTTTTCCTTTTTGTGCAATAAGAATTGAATTAACGGCTCCGCATGTACAGCAGAATTCGGTCGTACCGCATCCGCCTTCGGATTCAAAAGCATGTGTACAGTTCAGAACTTCACCGGGGCGTTTACCAAGTACTTCTTTTTCCTTTTCCTTATTTATCAAATTTAAAAATGCCGTATTCGTAAAAACTATTTGCCGTTCCTGGTTTAGTATTATTACTCCTGTTGGAACCGAGTTTAGTATTGTAAACATTGGAGCATCCTTGGGAAAAAGCGAATAGTCTTCCATAATTATTTCTTGTCCTGCTCTTTCTGACGGGGCAAACAGCGTATTCATACTTTTCTGTTCCATCTTCTTTCCTGGTTTATTATTAATACTCGAAGATTTTGTTTCTTTTTCTATGTATATCTTTTCGAAAAGATCAAATCAATGTGTTTATAAAATACATTTAAAATTAACATATTCAATAAAAATATTTCTTAACAACCGGTACCAATAAAAACCAATAACTATGAAAGTATGATTTTTCTTTTTATCTTTTATTGAAATTTTTATGAAATTATCTTCCAGGGTTAATGGATAACGATTATCAAATACGGTTGCTTGCGGCAATTATGTTTACCGATATGGTGGGTTATACTTCACTGATGCAAAAGGATGAGAAGCATGCAAAAGAATTAAGGGATAGGCACCGCGAGGTATTGGAAAAGCAAATTACCGGGCATAAAGGAAAAGTCATGCAGTTCTACGGAGATGGCACCTTATCAATCTTCGGAAGTGTAATTGAAGCAACCAAATGTGCAATTATGATTCAGCAGGAACTTCAGCATGATCCAAAGATTCCTGTCCGGATAGGTATTCATGCCGGGGATATTGTTTATGATGATGAAGGAGTTTATGGTGACGGTGTTAATATTGCTTCAAGAATTCAGGCGCTTTCTGTTCCCGGCGGAGTTTTGATTTCCGAAAAAGTAAATGACGAACTGCGTAATCACAGCGAAATCTCCACGATTCTTATTGGTGAATTCAGATTAAAAAATGTTAAGAAGCCAATCGAGATATATGCAGTTAACTCCGATGGACTTGCCATACCGGATCCGCGTGAATTAGAAAGTAAAGCAGGTTTTTCTTCTAAAAGTATTGCCGTGCTTCCATTTACAAACATGAGCGCCGATCAGGATAACGAGTATTTTAGTGACGGAATTACAGAAGAAATAATAAATGCTCTCACAAAAATTGAAGGATTAAAAGTCACTTCACGAACTTCTTCGTTTGCCTTTAAAGGAAAGAATATCGATATAAGAGAAATTGGCAACAAGCTGAATGTAAGTACTGTGCTTGAAGGCAGCGTAAGAAAATTCGGGAATAAAGTCCGAATTACCGCTCAGCTTATAAATACTACCGATGGCTACCATTTATGGTCCGAAGTGTACGATAGAAGTCTGGAAGATATATTTGTAATCCAGGATGAAATTTCAAAACAGATTGCAGGCAGATTTGCCCCGAAGCAGGACAAAGAATTACAACAAAAAACATTTGTTAAGTCACATACCAGGAATGTTGATGTGTATAATCTTTACTTAAAAGGATTATATCATTTTAACAAATGGTCATACTCAGACTTTCAAAAGGCGATAAGCTATTTTGAAGAAGCAATAAATGTAGAACCGACTTTTGCGTTACCTTATTCAGGATTGGCAAATTGTTATACCGTATTAAGCGCGATGGGAAGAATTCCGGTTCACTCCGCTTATATAACCGCTAAGGAACTGGCAATAAAATCCCTGGAGCTTGATGACAGCCTGGCGGAATCTCACATATCTCTTGCAATAGTAAAACTTTTTCATGAATGGGATTGGGAAGGTGCATTAAACTCCTTCGAAAAAGCAATGGAATTAAATTTTGGTTCATCAATAGTGCATCATCCTTACTCAATCTATCTTGCTGTTCAGGGTGATATTGAAGAAGCTGTTAAGGAAATGGAAATTGCTTTGTCTTTTGATCCTTTATCTCCAAACTTGCTAAGCAGCCTTGGTGAGATGTACATTTTTGCCGGAAGGTATGATGATGCAATTGAGCAGATAAATAAAGCGCTCGAACTGGAACCTAACTTTATAAATGCAAAAATCCATCTTAGTTACGCCTGTCTTTCAAAAGGTGAGCACAACAAAGCAATTAAAATTTTGGATGGTCTTGATTTTTCCAATGATGAAGAATGCGAAACGGGAACAATAGGATTTGCTTATGCTCTTGCAGGCGCCAGACATCATGCGGAGAAGTATTTAAAAATTCTTTTAGATAAAAATGAAAGGAAAGAAGGCCCTTCCAACAGCTTATCCCTGGCTTACATATATGCGGCTCTTGGTAATAAAGAAAAAATGTTTGAATACCTTGATAAATCCTATGAAGAAAGAATTGGTGGCTTAATATTTATTAAAATTGTACCTGTATTTAAGAAACACAGCAATGATTTGCGCTACAAACTTCTGCTTGAAAAGTTAAAGCTTGCCTGATAAAGATCCGTAAAGTACAAAAACAAGTTTTACCATGAATTAAGAGTTTACGCTTTAGCCCCGTTAACCGGCAGTTTAACAAAAAATTTACTTCCCTTTCCCGGTTCGCTGCTTATCCATATTTCTCCCCTGTTCTTCTTAATAAATTCTTTACAAAGAATTAATCCAAGACCGGTTCCCTCCTCATTTGAAGTGCCCTTTTTAACCATAACTTTATCAATTTCAAAAACACCATGTATTTCTTTTTCATTCATTCCGATTCCGTCATCGGATATCCCGAGCTGAACTGAATCTGCCGTCTGTGCGTAACTTATAATAACTTTTCCACCGTTATGAGAAAACTTAATTGCATTGGACAGCAAATTTCTTAGTACGGTATTTACCATAAAAGTATCACCGTATGCAACAATTCCGGGTATAAGGTTATTCCTGAACATAATTCCTTTTGCCGAGGCTGAAGTTTTAAATAATTCAACCGCGTCAACTACTGCTTTGTTCAAATCAATTGATTCAGGATTAAATTCAATCCTACCGGTTTGCAGGCGCGACCACTGAAGTAAATTTTCAAGCAGCCTGTAAGTATTTCTAGAGGAATCATATATACCGTTAATCATTTTTAACTTGTCATCGTCACTCATTGTAGCAAATTCAAACTTAAGAATCTCCGAAAGACCCAGCAAAGCGGTAAAGGGATTCTTGAGATCATGTGCAATAATTGAAAACAATTTATCTTTGTCCGTGTTGCTCTTTTTCAGTTTTGAATTCAGCAAAGATAATTCTTCTTTTTGCTGAGAAATTTCCTCGTTCTTTTTAAGCAGCAATAAGTTTATTTTCTTTTTTGTCTTAGCTGAAAAGAAATAGAAAAGAGCTATTAATGTTGCAAGTACAACGGTAGCTATATATAGTATCCTGTTCTTTCTTTCAATATCAATATCTTTTTGAAGAAGTGAAATCTCTTTATCCTTTAACTCAGATTTGAAACGGCTGTCCATCTCGTTAATCTGCCTCATTGAGTTTTCATTAAAGGTGCTGTCTTGGCGTGAATGATACAGTTCCGAATACTTATAAGCGTTTGTAAAATCTCTGATCGCTTCATATTCAGCCGTAATTTTTTTTAGGGAAGAAATCATACCTCGGTTATCATCCACCTCTTTTCTCAGTTTGTAAGACTGCAACAGAAACTCAAGACTTTTTTTGTGGTTACCCTGTAAACTATGTAATGTACCAAGCTGACTATATGAAGATGCTAAAGCTCTTTTTCCTCCGGTGGATTTTCTGATGGCAAGCGACTCGTTAAAATATGAAAGCGCATTCGTAAAGTTCATCAGCCTCATATGACAAATACCCAGATTATCCAAAGTACCGGCAATTTCTTCTTTAGAACCAATTTCCTTTTTTATATTAAGTATTTTTGTGTGGTATGTAATTGCTTTATCATACTCTTTCAGGTTCATGTATATCAATCCGAAGTTCTCGAGCGAACTCATTATTCCGCGCTTATCGCCAATTGTTTCTCTTATTACCAGGGCTTTATCTGTATATTCTAATGCGGACGGATAATTTTTAAGTACATAGTTTAAAATTCCAAGAGCGTTGTAAGCGTTAGCTAATTCTTTCTGGCTTTTACCTTCTTCTGCAAATCTGATAGCTTTAAATAAAAATGAAGTTGCGCTGTCATACTTTCCGAAGTATTCATAGTTAATAGCAAGATATGTGTATGAGCGGGCAATTTTGGATTTGTCGTTAAGATGTTTTCTTATATTTAATGCTTTGATTCCGCAATCAAGTGATTTCCTGTATTCTTCCTGTGTAAAATACATCATACTCATTTCGAACAAAACATCCGCTTCGCCGGATTGATAACTAATCTTTCTTGACTGCAGTAAAGCATCTTCTGCAAACGGAAAATACTCTTTAGCTTCTTTTTCATTATGCTCAGACAAGACACCAACTATATAATCAACATATTTCTTACCGCTGTATTCTTTCAACTTAGCTTTAAAAGTATCCGGCTGACAAAGTGAATTGATTGATGAGTGAGATATGATTATAAATATAAGGAGAACAACTTTTACAAGATTTATAATATTCAGGAAAAATTTTCGTTCGGATTTAATCAAGCAGTATTATCCTTATTTTATGCAAGGCAAATATAAAAAATTAGCTGCAAAAGTTTATTCTTTTTATAAGCAATTAAAACTCATAACCATTTATCTGTAAATATAACCTCTTGTAGAAAAAGAAGTCTATTTATGTAATTATTATCGGAAATTCGGCTTAAAAAATATAGCCCTATACGGATTTCGTACGTCAAACAAAAATAATTTTAGAGAAATAAGAGGTGGAATAATGCATTTGAAATTCTTTACTGCCATTCTGTTTTTTAGCTGCCTGTTTATAATATTTTCCGGAAATCAGTTATACAGTCAAACCGGTAATATCATAATCGGGAACAACATCACTCTTAATTCAAAAATACTTGATGAAGATCGGACAATCCAGGTGTATCTGCCGGATTCATATAACACATCAAAGGCAAATTATCCCGTGGTTTATTTAATGGACGGTGAAGGACATTTTAGTTACACGGCTGGATTGTTACAATTTTTCGCAAGAAATAATATGGCACCGGAAATGATTCTTGTCGGCATTCCAAACACATTCAGGAACAGGGATTTCACTCCGATTGCAGATGTAACTGTTGCCGGCAGCGGTGGTGCAGATAATTTTCTTAAAGTTCTTAAAGAAGAACTAATTCCGATGATTGAAGGAAAATACAGAACGCTTCCCTACCGCATTATGATTGGTCATTCGCTTACAGGAATGTACTGCTTTTATACAATGCTCAAGGAACCCGGTTTATTCAATTCATTTATCGCTGTAAGTCCCTGGTTAATTTATC
>CAZIDB010000048.1:0-24861 GCA_964537965.1 uncultured Melioribacter sp.
TTGCTGGATTTCAGCTATATAATCTTCGCCAACAGGAACATTGTTTACCTGGCAATAATAATCATACACCGCACCAAGAGGCTTGTTCTTTAATAATTCAAGGAAGGCAAGGCGTTCAAAATTTTTTCCGGCTTCTTCAAACTGAATTAGTTTTTCAGTAGGTTCAAGTAAAGCAAACAAGAATGCCAATTGAGCTGCACGAACACCAATAACATAAGCTCCAATACGATTGATGCTTCCATCAAAGTAATCAAGACCGACATTAATTCTATCAATTGCATTGCAGCGAACAATCTCTTGTGCAATCAGTTGAAGCTCGTCGTTGAAGATTACCACGTGGTCGCTATCCCAACGTACACCGCGGCTTACGTGTAAAAGCAATCCGTCAACAAACTGCAGCATTGATGAAATTTTATCTCCTATCTGTTCCGTAGGATGAAAGTGTCCGCTATCCAGACAAAGGAGTTTATTATTTTTAACTGCATATCCCATATAAAATTCATGTGAGCCAACTACCATCGACTCAGAACCGATTCCAAAAAGCTTGCTCTCTACAGAATCCTTTAAATACTCTTTCGGATATTTTTCAGTGAAAATTTCATCGAGAGACTTTTTAAGAAGTTCGCGGTGTGTGTTTCTGTCAACAGGAATATCTTTTGAACCGTCGGGAACCCAGATATTGTTTACTGATGGAGTGCCCAGTTGTTTCCCCATTTCTGCTGCTATTTTTCTTGTACGTTTAACATGTTCCACCCAGAATTTTCTGTGTGTTTCATTCTTGCTTGAAAGAGTAAATCCATCATCAGCATAAGGATGAGAAAAGCAGGTAGGATTAAAGTCCAAACCAATTCCTAATTTTTTTGCCCAATCAATCCAGCTTTGGAAATGTTTTATTTCAATCTTATCTCTATCTACCTTCTCGCCTTTAAAATCACCATAAATTGCATGCAGATTAAGTCTTTGTTTTCCGGGAAGCAAACTCATTACTTTTTCAATATCTGAACGTAATTCGTTTATAGTTTTAGCTTTCCAGGGATAATTTCCGGTAACCTGAATACCACCGCCACCAAGCTCGGCATCTGGTGTTTCAAATCCTGCGACATCATCTGCCTGCCAGCAATGAAGACTTATATTTATCTGATTCAATTTTGTTAACGCTTCCTCGGTATCAATTCCTAAAGCAGCATATTGTTTCTTTGCATTTTGATACGAGTTTATTACAGTTTCTTTTTCAACCATTATAAGTAGCTCCTTAGTGAAAATTTATATTTACAATTTTATTACGAAAGTTGAGAGGATAAGAATTACCAAGCCAAGAATTAAAACAGAAATTGTTTTCGTTCCGGCATTTTTCCATTCATTTAAAAGTATTCCCCATATATTACTGAACAGTATGTTTAATGCCATAAGTATACTCCAACCGAACACAATCATACCAACCGGTAATTTGCTTTGTCCCATCCCAAAAAAGAAAAATTGAAGATACCAGAGTGTCCCGCCTAACAAACAAAACAACAAATTATTAATAAGAATATTTGAAGGAACAGATACATAATCTTTAAGTGTTTTGTTCTTGATGTTCAAATAAAAACAATAAACGAAGTTAGTAAGAAAGCCGCCGAACATTACGAAGATGTAAACCGGGTTGGAGACAAAGAGGGGATGAGTTCCATAGCTTTGAGCGGTTTCTTTGATCTTATTACCGGCATCAATAACTCCGGATATTCCAGTTAAGCCCAGGCTGAAGCAGGCGCTCATTACACCCGCAAGTATAGCAATGAGCAATCCTTTTTTTAATGCAAATTCGCTTATTGCTTTTTTCTTATCTTCATCCGACATATTTTTAGAGCGTAATGCACCCGCATATCCGACGACAGCTATTCCAGCTACACAGATGGATACGCCTGTGACTATCATAATTCCTTCGTGAGTGCTGAAGAGGTTTGCACCTTCTACAATTGGTGCTGCAAGCGTACCGAAAGCCGCACAAAATCCAAGGGCAACAGATTGTCCCATTGCAACACCAAGGAAGCGCATACTTAATCCAAATGTTAATCCTCCAACTCCCCAAAGCGCTCCAAATAATATAGTATTTAGAACTGCTTGTAAAGGAGAATTGCTAATTATCGCACCCAGGTTCGGGACAGTAAAATATGCAAAAATCCACGGGGCAATAATCCATGATACAACACCTTGCACAATCCAGTACGATTCCCATGACCACTCTTTAACTTTTTTAATTGGCACATAAAAACTTGCTGCGCTTGCACTGCCAACAGCAATAAGCAAAATACTCTGTAGTAAGTCCATACTTATATTTCCTTATTCAGGTTTTAAGAATTAAATTCTTTAAAAATTTGTCAGCAATTAAGTGACTTAAAAAAGAAAGTAAAAAAAAGCAAGAAGTAACTCGTCTAATCCAGGTTCTTATAGTTTTCCCATACGGGCCAATACTTTATTAAATCTTTATAAACTTCGGGCCTGCGCTGATGAAAGAACCGGCTGTTTTTTCTGAAGATCCTTAATTGCTTCAGATCCAGGTCTTCAACCAAATAATCTTCTTTAGGAACAAGGGAGATCTTTTTTATTACGTTCGGGTATTCAGCTATCATTGTTCCGTAGCAATCGTTAGTACAAACCATATCAACATAATTTAAGAACATTGCTGATTTAACAAGGTAATCTTCAATGTATGGCCTGCCATTTATCCAGATTAATATTTCTGCACCTTTCAGCGACATAATCTCACAAGATTCGGAGAAGTAACCATCAAAGCAAGTTAAAATTCCAATTGTACCGAAATCGAGTTCAAAAACATCAAACTTGTCTCCCAATTTCATTTTCCATTCAACGTCGTCTTCCTTTGGCGGCCAATAGTATGGATCTACTCCAACTGCAGGATGAACTTTTTTATGCCGCCCGATTATTGAACCATCACGACCAAACAAAAGAGCAACGTTTGAATAAGAACCATCATCATAGCATTCAAAGCAACCAACAATTACATATATATGGTTCTTCTTTGCTGCTTCAGATACCTTTTTAACTCTTGGATCTGTTGACTTAACATAACCAAGATGGTATTCGGGAAAGACAACCAACTGGGCTTTATCTGCCGCCGCACGTTTTATATATGATACAACTACATCTGAAGGATCTTCTTCTTTAGGCTGCATTAGTTGTACTGCGGCAACTCTTACAATTTCCCAATCATATTGGTTTTTGTTTACTTTATGCGCCTGTTGTCCATTCGTATTAATAAAGAGGAAAAGATAAAGTATTATGATGACTTGAATATTCTTCATTTTCATTTTAATAAATCAAACTTTGAATTTCATTCACCGGAAGTTTAATCCATATGAAAAACTTTCTCTAATGGAATAGAGACTGGCGAGGAATCCGGATTCGTTTCCATGATATCTTCCATAAATTTCCACCAGGAATGTACGATAGGGAGAGAACCCAGATCTTGAGATGAAGCAGTTCCATGTTGTTTCTGAACCGCAAAAAGAATATTTGTTTCTTCATCAAGAAAAATTGTATAGTCACTTATTCCGGATTTAATAAGCAATTCTTTTAATTCCGGCCAGATTGCATTATGTCGCTTAATGTATTCCTCTTTGTATCCGGGTTTCAGTTTCATTTTGAAAGCAATCTTTTCCATTACATTTTCTCCGAAGAAAGTATTATTCCGATAAATATTATATTGATAAGTACTATTACTGTGAAAGCAATTATATCATCATACCTAATTGGAAGAATATTAGGATGGATTAAAAAAATTCCATCCTCAAAAATTATCTATATGGTAGAATTAAAAATCATTTTACAAGAATCATTTTCTTTGTTTCAACAAAACTGCCCGCTTTAATCTTATAAAAATAAATGCCTGAGGCATATTTCGAAGCATCGAACTTTACTTCATAGGCACCTGCATTCTGTTGTTTATTAACTAAAGAGGATAACTCCTGACCTAAAGAATTATAAATCTTTAATTCAACAGAGGCGCTTGCCGGAATATTATATTTTATAATAGTGCTGGGATTGAAAGGATTGGGATAATTCTGCAGCAATTGGAATTTACCGGGGACAATTTCAACTTTTTCAACATCGGTCAAACTGTACTTCGTTTCATTTGTTGCCAGAATATGATTCATAACATTAGTTTTGTTAGCTGCCCACAAAGCTTTAGCTTCAGGAAACCAATTAAGGTCACCAAGCGGAAGATTTTCTATTGAGGCTGTAAGCAATGTAGAATTTGTATAAACACCATTAAAGCGTGGCCAGGTTAGCGGATTACCATTGTTCCCATCTACATTATAAAAATAATTAGGCCATTTATCCGCGCTTGGAATATCAGTCAATCCCCACAGAGATTTATCGGAATAAGAAGCCCACAGCATAGCAGAATCAGTTAATGTATATATCTTGCTGTCTGTAAATGCAGGGTCATAGTTCGCTTCCTCTAAATTATTGCCTGCTTTGAAATATGGGAAGTTTACATCATCATTAAATATTGAAGCTTCTCTACTCGAGTCTTTATATTCAGGGCTCCACACAAGCGGCATTATATAGGAATAACTATAACCATTTGTTTTAGCCCAAGCAACTAAATCTTTTGAACCCTGAGAAACATAATTTGAATTATATTCTATAAAATGTTTTCGGCTAACCGGGAATGATTCATATGTAATTACACCAGTAGTTGAATCCGTTCCGGTAACTAACGTATCGGCATTAATCAGGCACTCAACTTTGTATTTGGGACCTGCATCTGACCAAAAGGCAGTCCATGCAGAATGATACGGATTAAAATCAAAATTCCACATCAGATTATTTGTAAAGAAAAGTTGATTTGTAAAGTATTGATGCATAAGGTTTGCTTTGCCGAATAGTAAAGAATTATGATTGAACCACATAAAATTTTCGCGGCCAGTTGCAATACTTCCCTGGTAAAAACAAGTTGGAATATCAATAAAAGTATTATTTTCTACATAAAGTGTGTCCCAATAGTTTCCTGCATTATAAAAAATAAATCCATCATTAATATTTAACGTATGACCTGTTCTCATAATAAGAGAATTAGTTATGTAGGTTGAAATATTTGCGGCATTTACAAGCATGAAATATACCTGCCCAACCGGATCAACAGTTATTGAATCCATTACGACTTGACCACCGGCTACCTGCATTATTAATCCCGGGGCAATATTTTCATTTAAATCTGCATTAACTATAAAAACATTTTTCAGTGTTAAATTAGATGCAACGGTGAACATGTTCGCAAAAATAGTTCCGTCTGAACTTGTGCCGGTTTGAATAATTGCAGGCATTTGTCCTGCTGAAGGGGTTTCTCCAATAATAGAAATTGGTGAAATGACAAGGATGGATGCATTTAAGCCATACCATTTGCCGGCTTGTAGTTTATATATTTTGTTTCCCCCATTTGCATCAATGGCACTGTTAAGTGTACCATACCCCGGGTCAACAGTTATAATATCCTGCGCATTTGTATTTGCGACAAACAGAAATGATAATAAAACAAATATTGAAACCGATAGTCTTTTCATTTTACCTCCAGGTAAATTAATTAAGTTGAATTATCTGATCGTTATATTTTAGTTTTTTATTTGATCGCATTTAGTTTATTCGAAAATGTTTTTAATAAAAATAGATTTGGATGGTTTTATCCTTTGCTACATTAAAAATTTTTTTGGGGGAAATTCTTTAAGATGTCATTCATTAAAAATGTTAAGACAGATTCATTATAATCTATACCTTAAGCCGACATCGACTGTCCAACCATAACTTTCAATGTAAGTAGGTCTTGGATCTCCCTTTTGTTTTGATTTTTCAACATAGTCGCTGATATTGGCCAGGTTAAGAATAGCCTCCAGTCCTTCAAACGGAAGTTGCTGAGTTAATTGTAAATCCCATCTATAGAATTTATCCTTGTACGGAATTAATTCTCTCTGATTTCCCCAGCCTGTTAGCATTGAACCGTTGTACTGGAAGGACAACCAGGCATTTAATCCTCTGTAATTAAATCCAAGTGAAATGTTCACAATGTCTTCGGGCTGGTTAATCATATTGTCTGTAGCAACTGAATCAACTCTATGGAGTGTTGGAATGTATCTTCCCCTGTCGTCCACTTCATACGTAGTATATAATCTTGTGGTAGGATATTTTGTTTCCGATTTAAGAAAAGTATAGTTAACATTTAATGAGAAATAATTTAGCGGTTCCGGCAAATACCAAAAGCTTGTCTGCCACTCAAATTCCGCTCCTCTTATGTATACAGTGTATTGATGATTTAACCATTCAGATACAGATACTGATGTTGATTCAGAAAAACCCGGAATGACTGGATCGCCCTTTATTCTAGAGTATGTTCTCTGCCAGATTTTATCTTTAGCTTCTTTATAAAATCCGTTAATTGAAAACATTCCCACATAATTACCATATACTGCAAATTGTAAATCTATGTTGGTCCATAATTCAGGTTTAAGATTTGGATTGCCGGAAGAATAAACAAATGATCCCACGCCGTTATTAACATATGTATTTGGAGCAAGAGCATTATAATCCGGTCGTCCAAGTGCTTGTGTATAAGAAGTATGTATATGCATCCAATCAGTTGGTTTAACTCTAAGGTGAATCATAGGAAGCAGATATTCATCGCTATGCCTGGCATTTACTTTTGTAAGAGGCATACCACCCGCGTAAGTTATGGGAGTTTGTTTAACATAATATCCTGAAAGATCATCTGTTACTTTTTCATAACGCACACCGGGTAAGAACATTATCACATCCCCTGTTTTAACTTCGGTAATCAGGTATGTGGCATAATATTTTTCATCAATATCCTGATTGTTAATTGAGCTTGCAAGATAATCTGCAGTAAATCCAATTTTATTATATTGCCCGAATGCAGCAATAATTGCGTCTGTACCAAGTCCATAATAATAGTTCGAAAGATTATTCCACCAATTAAATAGGTTGTTCAGAAGATCGATACGCGGATACCAGCCAAAATTATAACTTCCGTCCAGAAAATCCGAAACATTATAATCAACCAGGTGCTGCGCTGAAATATATGAGCCTGTCGGTAATGTTGCCCAATCAAATTCTTTTGAAGCAAGAAAACTAAACTGCGGACTAGTGCTAACATACTGTATTGCCGATAAATAATTTCGGTTTCTGCTCACCTGCCTGTATTTGGCTCCGCCTTTTATGTATCCGGAAATCATATCGCCAAAATTAAAAGGATATTTCACATCAAAGTATGAAGTTAAATTTTTCTGTATCAAATCATTTGTAGAATATCCTATATCGTCAAGGTGAATTTTTTGAAGCGTTGTAATATCACTATTATCATTTGATAAGGCGACTATTTGCTCTGGCTGCAACATTCGTGTTGTATTGTTTGCGTACTTGTCATCATACCCACCGGGAGATAATGTAAATATCCACATTCTGTTATCTGGTGAATAACTATGCGATTGGGAAAATGCAATTCCGTAATCCACATCGAACAGATCAAATGAATGTTCTCCTCTTATCGAACTGGAAAATAAAAGATCATTCGCACTGTTATCCTGGTTGATATTATAAGTTACAGTCTTTCCTAACGGATTATAAGTTTTGCTTACGTCGGTATAGTCACCTCCACTGCGCGAAAAAAAGTTATACCAAAATATTTTTGAAGTGGGATTAAATTTCCAATCAAGCACCAAAGTAGCGGCTTGCTTTTCTTTTATGTTATTAATCTTATGAAGTGTTGTTGAACTAAGTAAAACCGGTTCGTATTGTAACCCTCCATAAACGTTGGATTCAACTACGTAGCCAGCACTCATTGTTTCCCTGCTTCTGTTAACTCTTTCAGCATTTAAACTTAGCTTTGCTCCCAAACTACCATTAAAAAACCTGTCGCTTATATCTCCCTGAATTTTATAATTGCCGAAATAGTTATTTAAATTATTATATCCTCCCTGAATAATTATTGAATAATTCAAGCTATCTGGTGCTTCAGCCAATTTTAGATTAATTGCACCAGCAACTGAATTAGCTTCCATATCGGCAGTTAAAGCTTTATATACTTCAACTGTTTGTAGAACATATTGAGATAGGCCCGACACACCGGTACTTCTATCATTGGCATCGGTTGAAGGTAGTTCGACTCCATTTAACATTACCGAACTATATTTGGATTCCAATCCTCGTATAACTACTCCTGTACCCTCTCCACCACTTCTTTCAAGGGAAATTCCCGGTAAACGTCCCAAGGCTTCGGCAGCATTTGCATCCGGATTTTCCTGTAATCTTTCCGGCGAAACAACATTCTTAATTGTATTAGTCTGTATTTGTTGGTTTATTGCATTATGCTGCCCTTGCGCCTGACCAGTCACTACAATTACTTCGCTCTCTATAGTCATTGGGTCCAGGCTGACGGTTAACTCAACCGTTTTATTTGGCCGAATAGTTATCTCCTGGACTTTTGTCTTGTATCCAACATAAGAAACTTTTAATTGTTGTTTTCCTTCCAACACATTTCTCAAAAAGAATATTCCATCAATATCTGTTGCTGTACCATTGTTAGTTCCAACAACCATAACACTGGCATATGGAAGAACTTTCTTATCATCAGACCCAATGATTCTTCCCTTTATAGAACCAGTTTGACTTTCCTGAGGAAACAGTACTGATGTAATCAGATAAAAAGCAGTCAGAGGAAAAAATCTGAAGAATAATTTACACTTCATATTAGCTCGCATTTATAATTTGAAGAATAAGCCTAAGCAAAGGTTTTCGAAAACGATTAAGTAGCTGGGTAAAAAATTATCTTTCCAAGAGTTCTGACTCAATTAAAATATTCTGATATTCTGAGCTGGTCAACTTTGTCTCAATTAAGTTAATTAATAAATCTGTGGCGGCTTTACCGATTTTATACGGATTCTGGTAAACTGTATAGAATGGAACACCCAATCTTGCTACAATATCATTATCACCAAACTCACCTAAAATTATATCATTCGGAATCGATAGTTTATGTTCAAGAATAGCTTTTCCGGCACCATA
Source organism: uncultured Melioribacter sp. (assembly GCA_964537965.1). GTDB lineage: Bacteria > Bacteroidota > Ignavibacteria > Ignavibacteriales > SURF-24 > SURF-24. The sequence goes on from CAZIDB010000048.1 coordinate 9,079, forward strand.
GGTTATCAAACCACCTATACTAACAACACCATCTATTTTTAAATTACTATTAAGTACTGATGACATTTTATTATAACTATCTTCTATATCTCTAAAAGTCTGAAGGACTAATTCTGGATTAAAGTTAATTCCATTGCTTTGCAATGCTGCTTTGTATCCCTCAAAACGATCGCGGGCAACCGGTATACCTGTATTTGGTCCAAGGAAAAGTATATTCCTTCTTCCCTGAGAAATAATTTTTGAAGTAAGCTGATATGAAGCATGAACATCATCAATAGTAACTGATTTATAATTAAGGTCTTCAAGCTTTCTATCCCAGCAAACAATTTTAATTCCTTCTTCCTCAAGATTTTGATAAATCGGGAAGTTATTCTTCCCACCGGCAGCATTCAACAAAATACCGTCAACACCAATGTCTGAAAGGAATTCAAGTTTCTGCTTCTCTTTTTCTTCATCTTCATCATGGACTAACAAAAGGCATTCATACCCTTTAACACTTGCTTCTTCATACATACCTCTGACTGCTTCCGAGAAAAATGAGATTCTGAGATCGGGCACAAGTACACCAAGTATTTTGCTTTTATTACTTATTAAAGATCTTGCAAGCAGATTTGGTCTGTAACCAAGTTCCTGACATTTCTTTTTAACCTTTTCCCGTGTTTCCAGAGATATATCGCTACTGTCTCGCAGTGCCTTAGAAATTGTAGCTGGAGCCAGCGAAAGTATATTGGCTACATCTTTAAGAGTAAGTTTTTTTCTTGATTGTTTTTTTATGTTCATCGGGTTATTTCTGAAAGAAAAGATTTTGAAACAAATTAGAGCTGGCAAACTTCTCTTAGTAACTTTTTACAAAATCACTTTTTGATACAGCTTCGCCAGGTTAGTCACATCTGATAAAAGAATTAGGTCATTTATCAAATCTCAAAGGTTTTCGAAAACCTTTAAGTGAAAATAAAGTTTCGTTTTTTAAATGTCAAGCAAAAAAATGCCTAACAATAAAAATTCCTTTTTAACTCAGCAGTTCTTCCAGAAACCCGATGGGGTGATAGACTTTTACATTCAATCCATCTTTTATTTGCTCACGGCATGAGGTTCCGCTTGCAAGAACGATCAAATCCTTATTTAACCTAATTGTTTTTTGTATTTGTTGAATTAAATCAGCACCAACATTTTTGCTTAATTCATAATATTCTTTTTTATAGCCAAAGCTTCCGGCCATACCGCAGCATTCAGCAACAGATGTGGTTACGTTAAATCCCAGCTCCTTAAAAAACTCGGGAGCAATATATCCAGCACCAATTGTTTTCATCTGGCAATGCCCATGATAAAACAATCCTGTATTATGAAAACCTGTTTTGATTTTACTTTTATCTATCGCAAGTTTTTTATTATTTATCATTATGCTTATGAATTCCAGAGGATCGAAAGTGTGCTGCGTGATCTTAGAAAATAATTTTTCATTTTTAATTAATTTTTTATAATCATTCCTGAACATCGCAAGTACACTCGGCTCTGCAACTATTATTTCATTTCCCGCATTAATAATTTTTTCAAGATAGGCTGATACTTTTATTGCACTTTTTTCTGCTGATTCAACAAGTCCCTGAGATTGCGCTGCTCTTCCATCTTCAAAAGATTTACTTAATGTAATAGGAATGCCCAGTTTTTCAAATACTTTTATTACCGACATCCCAATTTCCGGATTGTTATAATTGGTAAATACATCAGCAAATAATATTGTATTTGGAACCGCCTTATTAATTTTGTTTTTTAGTAAAACGGTGTTGCGATATTCTTGATACTGGCGAACTAATGTCTTATTCGCAAAAGGTGGAACAGGACGTCGTTTATCAAATCCAATTATTTTTTCCATTATTATTCTGCTGAACGAAAGATTGCTTATCCAGTTTGATAATTGCGGAATCAAGGTTGCAGCTTTAGCTAACAAAGAGAAATTTGCAAAGAAAGTTTTTTGAAATGAAGCAGATTGTCCGGCTTTAAACAAACGATTTTTAATTGTTGTATTCAAATTTGGAATATCAATTCTTACAGGACAATTTGGAATACATCTTGAGCACCCCGTACATAATTCTGCAAATCTTCCGTTTTCAAGTTTTCCGGTTGTTCCAACAGTCCATGCGCCTCCAATACCTCCGGTATAACATTCACCTCCAAATGCATGTCCGCCAACTGCCTGGAAGTTCGCACAAACATTCATGCAGGCGCTGCATCGAATACAATACAAAGCTTCTCTCAAATCATCATCGTCACGCATCTGCATTCTACCATTATCAATTAATACAAGATGAAATTCTCTTTCTTTATCATCTCTTCCATTCAGATTTAAAACTGGTAATTCAAGAGAAGGCTCTAAAATATTAGTGTAAGAAGTCAGGGGTTGCCCCGTCCCGCTTCTTGCAAGTAATTCTATAAATATCCCAAAATCTTTTTTATGCGGAATAATTTTTTCAATTCCTGCAACAGCAATATGAACAGCAGGAAGCTGTGTAACCAACCTGATATTACCCTCGCTTTCAACTAAAAGAATTGTCCCTTTATCCGCCGCAATTAAATTAGCTCCGCTTATACCAACATCAGCTGATAAAAATTTTTGTCTTAAAATATCCCTGGCAAATTCTGTAAGTTCTTCACCTGTATCAAGTTTTTTCGCAGTATCAAAATGTTCTTTAAATAATTCCGAGATGCGCTCACGGCTTCTGTGAATTGCGGGGGCAATAATATGAGAAGGTTGTTCTTTAGAGACCTGCAATATGAATTCAGCAAGATCCGTTTCTGCTACTTCAATACCTTCATCTTCCAAAACATTATTCAGTCCAATTTCCTCTGAAGTAATTGATTTGGCTTTGACGATCAATTTTGCCGAATGCTGTTTGCAGACATTTTTTATGTAATCAGTTGCTTCTTTTTTAGTCTTGGCAAAAAATACTTTACCGCCGCGGTTATCAATGGTTTTGGTTAATGTTTCCATCAACTCAGGTAAATGCTCTATTGAATATTCTTTTATTTGACGCGCAGAATCTTTAAGCAATTCATAATCATCAAGATTTTTTATAGCGGTATATCTATTAGTATTAAAAGTTTGAGTATTATGCCTGATGGCTTCATTTTCAACTTCGAGCGCCATAGTAATTGCTTTGTGAAGATTTTCTTTTGATGATTTATTCGCAACTTCTCTCGGATGAATTTCATTAGACATAAATCTATTCCAGGATTATAATGTGAAGATAACCAGGCCCATGAACACCTCTTACCAATGGTCCCATATCTGCTGTTGCGCTCGGGCCGGTAATAAATGAAAAACTCCGCTTCAGTCCTTTTCCATCTAAATAGTTTTCATCAAAAACATTGCGGGGTGTTTGCACAATGGTTTTACTATCAACAACTACAATATGTTTACGCGTTAACATGCTTGCGGGACTTGATAAATTTTTAGAAACGCTTACACAAACTGATCCTGTACTTGCTACCGCGCAAAATGCATCTGTTACACCGGTTTTGATTGTTCTAAGCTGCTCAGTAGTAGGATTGATAATGACTCTTTTATTCAATTTAAATTTACTGAACAGTTCAGGATTGAGATCGTTTGGTTCAGAAAGAAGAATTAGTTCATCTTCATTGGTGTTTTTTTCTAACATTGCAGTTAACACCCCAGCATCAGATGCAATTCTTTCAACAGTTGCAGTAGTGCTAATTGCAGATTGAACAAACTGTTCGATCAAATCAGTTTTGTTTAGATTTACCATGTTTATAATTTTATTTTAGAATCTTTTCAAAGTTCTTTTCATTTTCATTAAAGTATTTCGCATTAACCGGTTTGAATATTTTTGGTTGAAACGAATTAGCGACTATACTTCTCCATTCTTTCAGATTCTGAACATCTCCGGAAGCAATTGCCTGAACTCCAATATTGCCGACTATTGTTCCTTCAATTGGTCCAGCAATTACATCCCTATTAATTGCATCGGCTGTTAACTGCATTAAATACTCATTCTGAATTCCGCCGCCGACAGCATTTAATTTCTCAATCTTTTTACCTGTTGTTTCTTCAATTTCTTTCAAAACTTTCTTATAAGCGAAAGCAAGACTTTCAAGCACCACTTGTATTATAAATCCTACGTTGCTTTTTGAAGCCTGGTTTGTTTCTTTTAAAAATGAAACGATTTTTTCCGGCATCTCTCCAGGTTTAAGAAATCTTTGGTCATTCAAATCGACCCAGGCTTTGGCAAAACCTTCTGTCTTTGCCAGATTTGTAAGCTGCTGATAACTATAATCGCTCGAGTTTTCCTGCCAGTATCTCCTGCATTCCTGTATTGGCCATAAACCAATTATATTTTTCAGGAAACGGGTTGTACCTTCAACACCACCTTCATTGGTAAAATTATATTTCATCGATTCAGTGCTTAGTATTGGATGATTTATTACAACACCCATTAACGACCATGTACCTGAGCTCAGAAAAGCCCAATCATCACCGCTTGTAGGAACAGATGCAACAGCAGATGCGGTATCATGTCCTGCGCTTGCAAATACAGGAATTGATTTATTCAATCCAGTTTTCTCCGCAATAGAAGGAAGCAGCACGCCTAACTTTGTTCCCGGTTCAACCATTTCCGGAAAAATTCGTCTGGGTAAACTAAATGTATCAACGAGTTCCCAAGACCAGTTTCTTGTAACCGGATCGGCAAGACTTGTTGTTGAAGCAATCGAGAACTCAGCTTTCTTTTTTCCCGAAAGCATAAAATTCAGGAAGTCCGGCATCAACAACATCTTATCTGCTACATTCAGCAGATTCAATTTTCTTTTCGTCTCGGAAAGAAGCTGGAAGAGTGTGTTGAACTGTGCAAATTGAATTCCAACTTTATTATAAATTTTTTCTTTGCTCAATATCTTAAATGCATTATCCATCATTTCATCTGTTCGGTCATCACGGTAATGATACGGGTAACCAAGGATTCTATTCTCAGAATCAATCAAAACATAATCAACGCCCCAGGTATCAACACCAATACCGTCAAACTCCGGACCGAATGCTTTCCGGGCTGATGTCAGACCTTCAACAATTTCTTTATAGATTGCTAAAATGTCCCAGTGAAAACCGTTTTCATATTTCATGTTATGTGTTGGAAAACGATGGACTTCATCTAAAACCAGTTTCCCATCCTTAAGCCTTGCTACAATACAGCGCCCGCTTTCTGCGCCAAGATCAAAACCAATAAATTTTTTTTCAGTATTCATAAATATCCGTAGTTGTTAGAGTGTTATTTATTTTCAATAAATTTTTTAATTTCACTTACTACAATAAATTCTTCATTTGTTGGAATGACTGCAATTTTAACTTTTGAGTCATCTGACGAGATCAAACCTTCTTTTGGATTTGAGTTGTTTTTTTCTTCATCAAGGACAATTCCAAGATTTTCCATATTCATTAAAATTTCTTTCCTAAGCAACGGAGAATTCTGACCAGCCCCGGCAGTAAAAACAATACAATCCGCACTATTTAGCGCAACAAGATATTCACCAATATACCGTCTTACATAATAAGCAAAAGCTTTAAAGGCAAGCCTTGCCCGCTCATCTCCTTCATTCATATCTTTTTCAATATCTCTAAAATCTCCACTCTTACCAGAGATGCCAAACAGACCGCTTTTAGACATAAGTATATTTGCGACCTGATCAATTGATAAGTTTTCTTTTTCCATAAAATACAGTAAAGCAAAAGGATCAAGGTCGCCAACTCTTTTTGCATTGAGTAAACCGCTTTGGGGGCTCATTCCCATTGATGTGTCTGTTGACCAGCCATCTTTAATGGCACAAACTGAGGAGCTACCTCCAAGATGACACGAGATAACTTTATCTGCAAAGAATAATTCTTTGGCTCTCATTCCAATAAATCTATGCGAAGCTCCATGAAATCCATACTTACGTATTCCATATTTCTGAGTGAACTCATATGGAATTCCATACAGATAAGCTTCGGGCGGAATTTTTTTGTGAAAGTGGGTTTCAAACAAACCAATAAGCGGAGTAGATTTTAAAAGCTTTTGAAAAACAGAAATAGCAGTTATATAAACATCTGTATGAACCGGAGCAAGCATACGGTAATCTTCCATTGCAGTTAATACTTTGTTGGTCAGTTCAACACAACCAGTTATACCTTTTGCATGAACTGTTTTAAATCCTATCGCTGCAATTTCATCTAAAGAAAATTTTCCTTTTATCAACTCTAAGGTTAAATTAACAGCACAGCAATAATCCGGTATTTCCTGTTTTATTATTTTTTTTTCAATCTCATTAAATGAATAAGAAAAAATTCCTTCTTTATCTCCAATTCTTTCTACGGTTGCCTGAAAAAGCACTGTGAGATTTGCAATATCATACAGCTTACATTTATAAGAAGTACTGCCGGGATTTGCAATTAATATTTTTAGGTTCATCTGCTGCACTCCTGGAAATAATTATTTCTGTTTAAGCTTATTTATAACCCTTTCTGCAATTTCTCTTATTGTCTGTTCTGTAATTTCAATTTTATTCGGATTCGAAATTTGCTCCGAATTACTCGGCATTGGAGTAGAATCGCAAGTTGCCAAAGGTCCCTTTAAACCAAAACTGGAACGAAGAGCAACCAAACGATCTCTTTCATTATCGGGCAGCACATTAACATTACCAAGCTGAATTGCTTTCCATACAATGTTTGCAGTATGTTCAAGCGTTTCCATTTTATGGTAGGCGTTTAATAAATCCGTACCAAGTGTTAAGGCGCCGTGATTTTCCAAAAGTATGGCATCTGATTTTTTTATATGTTCTCTAATGTTTTCCGGAATTTCCATTGTTGAAGGAAGTCCATATTTTGCAATTGGAACAGCTCCAATTACAATTACCGCTTCGGGAAGAATACATTTATTTAATGGAATACCCGCAACTGCAAAACTTGTTGCATACGGCGGATGAGCATGCACAACAGATTTTATATCGGGTCGCTCTTTATATACTTCCAGATGCATTTTTACTTCGCTGGATGGACGGTACTTGGAATTGCCTGAAATGACTTTACCATTATTATCAACTTTTATAATCATATCGGTATTCATAAATCCTTTGCTTACACCAGTTGGAGTAGTAAGTAATTCCTTATCATTTAACTTTACAGTTATGTTGCCGTCGTTAGAAGCAACATAACCTCTCATCCAGATTCTTTTTCCTATTTCAACAATTAACTGCTTTAATTCCCATTCACTGTTCATCAAATAACTCCTGATTTATATTAATTCTTTTAAAACTTCTTCATGCGGATTTTTAATTATGACATACCCCGCAAGCATGCCTTCCTGTTTTATATATTCAACTGCCGGTTTAACAGCAGCTTCAAGTGCATCAATATCTCCCGTAATTACGACAAATCCTTTTCCACCGACAGCCATTGCAACATGGATTCTTAAAATATTCAGATTGGCTTCCTTTGCAGCATAATCGGCAGCTTTAATTGCCGACACAACAGAAAATGTTTCGATGATTAGCATTGCCCCGATTTTTTTACCGGGAATATTAATATCAATTGTAGTAGTCCCTGCAATAGCCGGGAATATGCGCGGGTCCAGATTGGCAATTGAAGTTGCGTTCACAACAGAGAATCCGCCAACTTCCTTTGCAACACTAATAGCATTTTCAACATCTGCAAAGTTACCGCGGAATACCATAAAGTATTTTCCGGAACAGATTGTCCGCGCAATTATTTTTTCAACATTTGCAGATTTTAAAACCATATCCTGAACTTCAAATCCCTTGTAAATACTTGCCAGTTCTATTATCCCAATTGCATTTCTCTCGCTCATCACAACCTCTGAATAATTACTTCGTTATCAATAACTTCTTTAATAACACCATTTACTGATGCATGAACATTGCTTGAAATTCTTCCGGATGCCTTTCCTATCAAATCATATTTTTTTACTTCATCACCAACTTTTACAACCGGTAACGCAGCGGAACCTACATGCTGATTCAATGGAATTCTAACAACAGAAGGATGAAAATTAATATCAGTTAATGGTCCTTCATCTTTAAACATCAGAACATCTAACCTTTGCATTAATTTTTTTGTTGGTACTTTCCTGTAATCTATCATCGGATGAACTGAAATTGACCCGCCATCCCACTTTATGTTTTGCTTAAAAGCCAAACGTTTTTCAATAACAGTTGCACCTTTCGGATCCAAACCTTCCGGACAGGCATACATAGTACACAGATTACATTCGCAGCAGGAAAAATTTCCGGCATGAAGCATCGGGAATTCTTCTCTTGTAAACATACGGTTTCTCATTGCGGTCTCCGGCCTAACAGGTTGCCCCAATAAATAGCGCGGGCAAAACTCAGTACAAAAATTACACTGGTCGCAGCCGGCTTTTGCAATCCTGTCAGTATCATGTTCTGTGGCAAATCTGTTATACATATTTACACAGTGATGATCCGTAGGTAAAACAATTAAAGCTCCGGTTCGCTTAGAAATTGTTTTGTTCAAATTTTCTTCAAGAACTCCCATCATTAATCCACCGGAACGAACAACATAATTTGGAACCGTAATTTTAAATTTAGAAAGAACTTCTTTATAAGTAATTCCAACAGGCACTTTAACCGTGGAGGGCTTTTCCACAGCACCAGCGACAGAAACAAATTTTTCTGCAACCGGTTTGTTAACCGCAATGTTATAAAGAGTTTCAACATTCTGAACTACACATCCAACTGAAATTGGTAAAGCTCCGGGTTGTACAATTCTTCCTGCTGTCATATAAATTAAAGTGACTTCATCACCTGCAGGATAAACATCTTCCACTACAACAACTTTAATATCATTTGGTACTTTGGACTTAAGCAGTTCAATTTCTTCGTGATGTTTTTCTTTAATTCCGATGATCCCTTGTTTTGCCCCGGTGATTAGCATAACTATTTTCATTCCGTTCAAAACTTCATCAGAATAGTTAAGAAGTAACTGCATATCTTTATGAAGAAGCGGTTCGCATTCGGCAGCATTCATTATTATTGTATCAGGATTGGAATTCAGTTTTATATGAGTTGGAAATCCTGCTCCGCCTGCTCCGATAATTCCAAAATTTTCTATATCACTTAAATTCATATTACTCTATTCTTTTCAATCAGATATCTCTGTAATCTATTTTTTCGACTATAGCCATTATTAAAGTTCTTATTGGAGCAAGCTCCAGGCTGAATAAAGTTTTAGCAACACCCGGGGCTCCGCCGCAGACAACAATATCTCCTACACCCGCACCAACATAATCCATCGCAATCCACTCTTCTCCTTCCTCCTTTCCATCAGGTAAAACCGGTTGAACAATATAAAGTATTCTTCCATTGTAAGAGGGATGCTTTTCCGAAGAGACAATTTTCTTTTTAACCTTTGCTAAAAACATCAGGTAATCTCGTCGACTAATTCAACAATGCTTGCATTTACCGGAGCAAAACCATTTGCAAAAACCTGTGTTGCATCTGTGCTTGTAACAAATACTACTTTGTCGCCTGATGCTGCAATATTATTTGGATCTGCCACTACAAGCGGATTATCAATTTTCTTTCCGGATGATGAAACCGGTTGAACTATATACAATGTGCATGCATCAAGTTCTTTAACTTTTTTAGATGCCCACACAACTCCTATTACAACGCCTAATTTCATTTTAACTTTTGAGATTATGAGTTATCTGAACATCATCAACAATAGCCATAATTACAGCATCGATTGGTGAATTTTTTGTAATGTCTGTCATCCTTGCAGATGAACCATAGGATAACAGAACCATACTGCCCTCACCAGCCTGCACAGCATCTACCGCAACATGATACGCCTTCAAAGGATTTCCTTTATGATCAACTTCTTTACATAAGAGAAGCTTTTTACCATTTAAGTTTACATCCTTCTGAGATGCTACTACTGTTCCGATTACTTTTGCAAAAATCATATTATTACCGGTTAAAAGTTTTGTCTAATTCTTCAACCGGGCGGGGAATAATTAAACTAGAAATTACCTCACCGATTTTTGAAGCTGCTTCCGCTGCTGCTTCAATTGCTGAGCGAACTGCAGCAACATCACCTTCAACTGTAAACGAAACATAACCGCTGCCAACCTGACGCCATTCAATTAAATCAACGTTAGCTGCTTTCAAAGCTGTATCAGCTCCAAGAATTAAAGGTGCGAATCCTTTTGTTTCAAGAATTCCTATTGCATTTTTTACTGCCATTTTATTTCTCCTAAATTCAAAATTTTTTATACAAATCTTAAAGCGTTATGGGTCATTATCCGGCGCTTACGGACAAAATTGAGAGGTGTACAAATTCCTTCACCGGTAGGTGTAGCAATTGTATGCGAAAAATAACCTTCGCCGCCATCACCACCATCGCCGCGTAAAGTCCCGCCGTTAATAACATTCACATCGCAATCGGTTACACGTGTGTAACGCGTAGCCCGGTTAATATCTTTTGTAAATATGCTTGCCGTATGTTTAAATCCATGTTCAGCTTTTAATGCTGCCTGTAATCCATCTTCAAAATCTTTTACTTTAATTACAGGAATACATGATGTCATCTGCTCTGCAACTACCCACGGATGATTCCGGTCCGTTTCACCAATCAGAAGAGGAACATTTTCAGACAATTCAATTCCAATTGCTTTGGCAAGTACATTTGCATTGCGACCAACATAATCGCGTCCAATAAGCCAATGCTTTCCATGAAGTTCCAGAGCTTTTTTTGCAAGCTGATCCATTTGTTCGGATGTTAACCTGTAATTTCCAACATTGACCATTTCTTTCATGAACGATTCAAAAACTGACTCAACAACAAAAATTTCTTTTTCAGCAATGCAAAGAACATTATTATCATAACTTGCACTTTGAGTTATTTCTGTAGCTGCTAATTTTAAATCTGCGGTTTCATCAATTAAAACAGGCGGATTGCCTGGACCAGCCGCAATTACTTTTTTAGGATAAGTCATTGCAAGATCAACAACCTGCGGTCCACCGGTTATGGAGAGCAATTCAACTTTTTTATGCCCGAATAATATTTTTGCAGTTTCAAGAGTTGGTTCTGCAACACAGGTTACACAATTCATCGGGGCACCAGCTTCAACCATATATTTATTCGCAAGCTGAATAACTTTTGCATTTACTCTTTTTGCAGATGGATGAGGATTGAAAGCAATTGTATTCCCGCCGGCAAGCTGAATGATAATATTATTTATCATCGTCGGTCCTGGATGTGTGCTTGGAGTAATATTACCAATCACACCAAAGGGAACATATTCATCAAGCGCAAGCCCGTTTTTGCCAGACCAGGCTGTTGGCTGAAGATATTCCACACCGGGACTATTCTTTGCAGCGTTTACAAACTTTGCGATTTTATGGTTTACTCGTCCCATCTTTGTTTCTTCAACTGTCATCCTTGCAAGTTCTTCTTTATGGTCCAATGCCATTTGTCTAACAGCGTCTGTAATTTTTTTACGGCACTGAATGCTTCTTTCTTTAAATAATAGAAAAGCTTCGTGAGCTGCTTCAACTGCTTCATTCATATCATCAAAAACTCCCCAATCGCCTTTTCCATTATTAACAGGGTTAACTTTCACATTTCCCGATTGTGAAATTACATTCCTAACAATATTCTGAACAAGCTCGCGGAGTTCTACTTCATTAATTTCCACTATCAACCTCTGTTAATTATTTTGCTGATTTCTTTACCGGCTTTTCAATCGGATCAATTGGAAATTTTGCAACAAGTTTTTCAGAAGGTCTTGGAATGACAAGTTCCGATACTACACCACCAACAGATGATGCAGCCTGCACGCCGGCTTCAACAGCCGCTTTAACTGCAGCTACATCACCACGGATTATAATATCTACTCTTCCACCACCGACTTTAAGCCATTTTGCAAGTTTTACGTTAGCAGATTTTATTGCAGCGTCTGCTGCCTGGATTGCAGGTGTAAAACCGATAGTTTCAATAATTCCTAATGCATCTACCATTTTTCATTTCTCCTATTTTTCAATACCAATAAGTTCAAATACTTCTTCGTGCGCCGAAGGGATAATGTTGGTACAAACTAATTCACCAACTTTTGCTGCTGCTTCAGCTCCTGCTTCAACAGATGCCCTTACGGCACCAACTTCTCCGCGTACCAACGCTGTAACATATGCTCCGCCAATTTCAACTCTTTTTACAAACTCTACGTTTGCTGTCTTAAGCATTGCGTCAATAGCGTGTATCGCGCCGGTGTTCCCCCGTGTTTCAATAAATCCTAATGCTACTCGCGACATTTTTTCTCCTTTTAATTTGTTTTATTTATAACAATCAGTTTTCTTTTTTTAATTATATCTTTTGCTCCAAGTGTAATTACCGTTCCCTTTGGAATTATTATTTCAATCACTTCGGAGTCAAGTACTTCAAGATGATTCTCAGTAAGCACCGGAGTTTTATATCCGTTCATGTCAATAATCTTACTTTGATTACTATGGAAATTATTAACTAATTCGGGTCCAACTAATCTTTGTGATGATGAAGTAACATCCACTCCCATTTTTGAAAGTTGTAAGATTACTTCAGATGTAATCATTTGAATAAGTTTTTGAATATCAACAGTCATTAATAATCACTCATTGAATTTCTTTTTTATAAATATCTTTTCTTCCAGATGATATTGCATCTACAATCGCAACAATTGAATTATCGACGCAAGCATCTTTAGTCGTGCTGGTTATCCTTGCGGATGAAGATGAACACAATAAAACTATATCGCCAGCACCGGAATTAACTGTATCAGCACATACTGAACTTTTAATTGTCTCTTCTAAATTTTCATCAAGATATTTCACAACATAAAGTTTCAGAGCATTTATATTTCCAACTTTGTTAGTCGAAACTACATTCCCGATTACTTTACCTAATTTCATTTTTACATTTTCCCTATAAATTCAACAAAAGTGTCTTCTCGGACATTTGCTGCATTTGCATCATCAGTATCAAGATGAATTTGAAGTTTCCAGGTATCATTGATTCTGATAAGTACATTTTCAAAGATTGTACTCTTTTCTCCAGCTAAGCGAACCTTACAGAAGTCCCCTTCTTTAACACTGAATTTTTCTGCATCTTTATCTGTCATATGAATATGACGGTTAGCTATTATCGCACACTTTTCGATATAAACTGATCCATTAGGGCCAACCAGTGTTAAAGCAACTGCATTATCGAGAGCGCCGGAATTAGTTACCGGGGGATTGACACCAAGGAATATTGAATCTGTTAAAGAAACTTCAACCTGATCATATTTTCTTAAGGGACCGAGAATCCGTACTCCGGAAATACTGCGAAGTTTTGGACCAACTATCGTTAATGTATGTTTAGATGCAAACTCGCCTGGTTGATATAAAGGCCGCATTACTTCAAATTCGGCTTTATCGCCAAAGAGAACCTGAAATGTTTTTTTCGTTAAATGAATATGCCGGTTTGAAACTCCAAGTGGAATTTTTGGATATAGTGAATCAGAGTATGAAGTTGGTTCTAAAGACAGGTTTAACTGAAAATAATCAATTATTTCTTCAGTAACTAATTCAACTAGTTGATTATCAGAATAAGCTTGTGTATAATTTAGACAACCACAACCTAAATTGCTTTTCAAGAAATTGTCTCCTAATTTTAATCTGTGATTATTACTTCAACACCTTTATTACGAATCTTTTTTATTTCTTCTTCCGGCGCAGAAGAATCTGTAATTATCTTTGACACTTGAATAATTTCTGCATATGCAGACAAACCTGATTGTGAAAACTTAGAACCATCGACAAGAACAATAACTTCTGAAACACGGCTGACAATAAATTTTTTTAATTCTATCTCAGTCAGATGTGTATCAGTCAAGCCATTCTCTGCAGAAATTCCCCAAGCACCAAGAAAAGCTTTTTGAATATTTAATCCTTTTATAAAATCACTAACTGGAAGACCCATTATTGAGCCAGTTGTCGGTCTTATATATCCGCCAGGTAATAAAACGTTAACATAATTACATTTCATTAGCTCTATTGCTGTCCATATTCCCGTTGGAATGATTGTTATATCTTTAAGGTGCTCATATTTTTTAAGTTCATTTGCTAACATCAATACGGTTGTACTTGCATCAAATAAAATGGAATCCAAAGAGGTAATATATGTCGCTGCTTTTTCGCCTATTTTAATTTTCAGAGATGAGTTTAAATTTTTGCGCACTTGAAATGAATATTCTTGTTTTATGCGTTCTTCAACAAGTTTAGCTCCTCCATGTATTCTAGCAACTTTACCCGCATTAGATAATTTATTCAAATCCATCCTTATTGTAACTTCTGTTACATTCAGAAGATGACTTAATTCGGTCACAGATACATAGTCTTTACATAAAAATGAATTTAATATTTTCTCGTGTCTGTAAGAGATTTTGCTCATAACTTGATTTTTTTTCGTTCAAAATATGTCTATTGTCGTTTATTTGCAAATTAATTTCGTTTATTTTCTTATTGTTTGCGATTTTTTTCGTTTGGAAATTTCATATGAAAATTATATAATAAGTATTTTTTATCTTATTTTTAATAAAATTAAAATAAATAGCAATGGAATCAATTAATTTTTTTGAAGGGTAAAAAGTCAAACTTGGTTGACATTCAGAAACTCCGTTGCATTTAAGCTACTTTTTATTGCTCTATGTTCAGTTCAGCTTTTAAGGCAATCCCTAATAGATTTAATTTTTCATATCGACTGACTCTTCTCATCTTTTACTCTATTTCTAACAAAGCCACAGCAACCCATCTTGACTTCATCTCTGAGTTCATCCATCTTTTTACTTTTCTGATATATTTTGATAGTTGTGAGTTATGATTCTCAATTAAATTTGTCGTGGTAAATGAACGCCCTAATATTTCAACTAAACAAAGCCGATGTATCGTTAATGCTTCCTCTAATCCTTCATCATGTGAGTTGGCTGCTGTTCGATTGATTTTCCTTAGTTCATCTCTTATCTCAAGCAATTTCCTTTTTGCGGTCTCATATTCAGGTTCTATATATGCCCTTTGTAACTTACCTCTATAACTTTCTTTTTCTTCTTCCCGTAAATAACTTACCACGTTTTCTCTCTTGTGCCATTGACATCGCTGGATTATTGCCAGTTTACCAAATGTTTCTTCTATTGCTTTTCGTAATCCTTTTGAACCATCTAGTCTTGTTAGTAGTCCTACTTCAAATCGGAAGTTCCTCTCTATCAAGTTTTTTAATAATCCTTTTACCGCTTCACAGTTTTCTGATGTTGTTTGGATAAAGCCCAAGGGTATTTATATCCCACTCATTGTTATACCAAGCGCTATTACTATGTTATCCCATGATAAATATTTGCCATCGATTATCAATGCTATTAAATCATAATGTCTTAAATCCCTTTTCTCGAATTCCTCTAATCGCTTTCTTCTATAAATGTCCTGCTTATTGTTGACTGACTTAATCCTCCGAAGGAGTCATTTGGACAAAACTTTCAATTACGCTTTTCCTTACTTCTTCATAATCCTGCTGACTTAATCCTTTGATTACTTTCTTTATCACTTCTTCACTCGGCATTGGTATAGCGTGCAATCGTCTGTAATATTCAGACTCCTCTGTACGTTCCTCTTCTTTATTATAAATTCTTGGTACTTCTACTGGCACTTTTTCTTCTGATGTTTTCTTGCTCGTGAATGGCATTGTAACCTCCT
>CAZIDB010000049.1:0-24806 GCA_964537965.1 uncultured Melioribacter sp.
GGAAAACTCATTTCTTAATTTATAACCACTCTTATTTATTATTCCTATTCCCCGCCAGTCTCTGTCAATAATATCAAAAACATCTTCCAGCATTTTCATTGCTTTAACGTTTCCTTCTCTTTTAACTGAACGCGCATATTGATTTTCAACATTATAGATTTTTCTTTCAAGCATTCTAACCAAAGCAAGAATTCCATTTAATAAATCAAGCGGTTCAAATCCTGTTACTACAACCGGAGTTTTATATGTGCCGGACAAGCGTTCATAATCTTCATATCCGGTTACGGTACATACATGCCCAGGGGCAATCAATCCATCAAGTTTAGTATTACCGGAGGAAAGCAGCATTTCAATTGCAGGAGGAATAAGAACATGAGCATTCAGAATAAAAAAATTTTTTACTTCCTTCCTGCTTGCTTCTAAAATTGTGTGAGCAGTTGCCGGTGCAGTCGTCTCAAATCCAACTGCAAAAAAAACAATATTCTTATCCCTCATATCCTCGGCTAACTTCAGCGCATCAAGCGGAGAGTAAACTATTCTTATATTGGCGCCTTCTGCTTTTAATGAAAGTAAATCTTTTTCCGAACCGGGAACGCGAAGCATATCACCATATGTAGCAAGCACAAAATTATCCGTTGCTGCAATCCGAATTGCTTTATCAATCAGGTTAACTGATGTAACACATACAGGGCAGCCGGGTCCGTGAACCAGTTTGATTTCTTCCGGAAGTAATTCTTCAATTCCATATTTCATAATTGTATTGGTTTGCCCGCCGCATACTTCCATTAAGTTCCACTGCCTGGAAACAGTTTGTTTAATTTCATTAGCAACCGCTGAAACTAATTTTGATTCCCTGTATTCATCTGCATATTTCATTCTTTCTTTTCCCGCATAAAATATTTCTGCTCAGTTATTATTCAAGTCGTTATCTAATTGATTTTCCATTTCTTTCACTAGCCGCAAAGTTTCTTCTGCTTCGTTCTCGTCAACTTTACTTATTGCATAACCGACATGAACCATAACATAATCACCAACTTTGGAATCAGGAAGCCAGTCCATACAAACAGATTTAACAATTCCTCCAAAGCTGACTTTTGCCATCAGCGGAGAATCTTTTAAATGTTCAAAAGATATAATCTTTCCCGGTATAGCCAGGCACATATTATTATTTCTCCTTCTCTAACAATTTGAATAAGAGCAAAATTATTTCCTGTGATATTTTAAATAATACATAATTTGTCCTGCGGATATCCCGCCGTCATTTGTTGGAATTTCATGATGCCGGTAAACATTTAATTTTTTCTCTTTGCCGGTTCTGATTATTCTTTCCAGCAGATATTTGTTCTGAAAGCATCCGCCGCTAAGAATCAGATTCTTCTTACCAACTTGTTCTGCAACTTTAAATATTATTTCGGCTAATGTGTTATGGAATTTTGCAGCTATAGTTGAAGCAGCAATGTTCTTAATAATATCTTCCACTATTTCTTTAATCACTGGGCGCCAATCGATAATTAATTTGTCTTCTAAAAGGAATTCAATTGAATAACTGCCGGACTTGTTTTCATCAACAGCAAATTCCAGAGCCATTGCTGCTTGTCCCTCAAATGAAGATTTTCCTGCCAACCCAAGCATAAACGAAACGCCGTCAAATATTCTGCCCGGACTTGATGTAGAATAGCAGTTAATATTTTTATCAAGCATATTAATAAGCGTAGTAATCTCACTGCTCTTTCCATCAAAACAGATTTTCCCAAAAACATTTTTTGTTTCTTTACCGAAAGCCTCGTACAAAAGACCAAGCGCTGAACGCCTGATATCTTTAATCGCAATCTCTCCTCCCGGCAATTTAAACTTTTTAAATTGTGCAATATGTTTTATTTCATTTTCATTAACAAGAAAGAATTCTCCTCCCCAGATTGAGCCATCCAGACCGTAGCCTGTACCATCCCAGGCAATGCCCAATGCTTCTCCGGTAATTTTATTTTCTAACTTGCAGGAAAGAATATGAGCAATATGATGCTGAACCGGCACCGGATTTACTGTTTTACTTTTTGCGAATTGCGTTGAGTAGTAATCCGGATGTAAGTCGCACAAAATTATTGGACTTTTAGCTTTATATAATTCGGTATAATCGTCATAGACTTTTTCAAAATTTTCGTTCGCTTCAACAGTTGACAAATCTCCAAGGTGCTGGCTTGTAATTATTTTATCATCATGGCAAATTGAGATTGTAGATTTAAGCTGCCCCCCAAGTGCAATTATTTTACTTTCATTTACCGCATTCTTTATTCCATCATTAAGATAAGAGACCGGTAAAGGTGCATACCCTCTTGCCCGTCTTATCATCATTGTTTTATTATCAATCACTCTTACAATTGAATCATCCACAGGTCTTACAATTGGACGATTATGAACAAGGAAATAATCTGCGATTCCTCCAAGTCTTTTAAGCGCTTCATTTTCATCATAACATATTGGTTCATCCGAAAGGTTACCGCTTGTTGCTACAACGGGCCCGCCAACAGCATTCATTAATAAATAATGAAGCGGCGTGTAAGGAAGCATGATTCCCAAATAAGGATTACCCGGCGCTACAAGATTGCTTACAGGAAATGAATTTTTATTTCTCTTTAACAACACAATCGGAGATTCGGAGGAAGTGAGGAGCCGCTCCTCTTCCCTGCTTACAAAACATATTTCCTTTATCAACTCAATGCCGGGCGACATACAAGCAAAAGGTTTCTCTTCACGATTTTTTCTTCTTCGTAATTTCGCAATAGCATCATCATTCTTCGCATCTGCCATTAAATGAAACCCACCCAAACCTTTGACCGCAATTATAAATCCCTGATTAATTAAATCAGCAGTCTGTTCAATGACTTCAGAAGAGTTTGAAATTAATTTCCCTGATGAATCGCATAAAGATAATATCGGTCCGCAATGCCAGCAGGATATCGGCTGCGCATGAAATCTTCTGTCGCCGGGATTCTCATATTCTTCTCTGCACTTCTCACACATAACAAAATTTTTCATTGAGGTATTCTGCCGGTCGTAGGGCAGCTTTTCAACAATGGTTAAACGGGGGCCACAGTTTGTGCAGTTAGTAAACGGATATTGGTAACGCCTGTTTGTTATATCGATCATCTCGTTAAGGCAGTCATTACACAAAGCAATATCCGGTAAAATTATTGCAGAAGGATTTCCGGCATTATTGCTTTCCTTAATTTCAAATTTTTTAAAGCCCTTTAATTTTTGTTTGGATAATTCACAACTAATAATTTCCGCATTAACAGGCTTTTCACTTTTCAGTTTCGAAATAAATTCATTCGTTTCATTCTCGTTCCCTTCAACTTCAATTAAGGCGCCGGACAGCGAATTTGAAACATATCCTTTTAAAGATAACCGGTTTGCAAGCCTGTAAACAAACGGGCGGAAGCCAACCCCCTGTACTTTTCCCCGGATTGCTATTTGTATTCTTTGTTTCAACTTCGTTTAATTTTTGAATGAAGCCAATCCGTCCACGATTCGATTCCCTGATTTGTTATACAAGAGACCTCAAATATTTCCAACCTGTGGTTTATTAATAGCGCATTCTTTTTTATTGCTTCCGGATCACTGTTGATATGCGGGATCAAATCAATTTTATTTACAACCAATGCAGATGCATTCCTGTAAGCAACCGGATATTTAAGCGGTTTGTCGTCTCCTTCTGTTGTACTTGCAACAACAACTTTAAGATGTTCGCCCAAATCAAATCCTGCGGGGCAAACAAGGTTGCCGACATTTTCAATAAATAACAAATCAAAATCTTCATTTAAATTTTGAAATGCATCCCTGACCAAATTAGCTTCAAGATGACAGGAACCGTTTGTTACAATCTGTACCACCGGTATATCAAGCGCTGCAATTCTTTGAGCATCGTTGTCGGTTTGAAGGTCGCCGACTATTACTGCTATTCTGAAAAGCGATCTGCTGTTTTTTACTGTCTGTTCAATCAGGCTTGTTTTACCCGAACCGGGAGAGCTTAGTAAATTTACGGCAAAGATTTTCTTTTCAGTGAAAGATGTTCTTAACTGCTGAGCAATCGCATCATTCTTCTCAAGGATTTTTCTTTCAACTTTTATAACTGACATGTTTTCTCCGACTTTATCTATCAAGAATTATTTCGCTGATCTCTAACTCGTCCCCGGATTTTACTTCAATATTGTTGCTACCGCAATTGACACACGAGAAAATAAATTCTTCCGTGCTGCAAATATTGTTACAGTCATTACATTTTAGGATAACCGGCTGGGTCTCAACAATAAGTTTTGTGTTTGATAACTCAGAATCCGTAACGGCTAATTGAAAAGCCGAAACAAGTGCATCAAGATTAACGTTACTAAGCATTCCTATTTTAAGTTTAACTTGTTTCACTTTTAATCTGTCCGGGGAGTTTACGCTTTCATTTATTATATCAATTATGTTACCGGCAATGCTCGTCTCGTGCATAGAATTTAATTCCTTTAAATTACAATCCAGATTATTCCGACTGCAATTGCGACTGAGCTTACAGAAGACATCATAATCTTGTAAAATTTTAATTCCTTCTTAACAAAAAAGTTTGAGGAAGCTCCGATCAATTGAGAAAAGATTGTCATTGCAGCAATTGTTCCGATACCAAACGCTGCCAGATATTCAAATGATTCTGTTCTTGTACTAAATGCCAGGGCAGGAATAATACCCAGTATATGAGAGCTTCCGGCTAATCCGTGGAGAATACCTACAGCCATCGCAGCGTGTGTATGAACATGATCTGATGAATTATCTTGTTCTTCCTCTGGTTTGTGTTTATGAAAATGCCTGTGAACTTCTCCATTGTGCAAATGTTCGTGAACATGAATTTTACTCTTTAAAGTTTTATGAAAGCCCCAAAGCCCGATTCCAATTAAAACTAACCCGACTAAATTTTCGCTGTAACCGGAAATCAGATTGATAGGAATGATTTCTTTGAATAGAATTGTGATTATACCAATTATAAAAACTCCGGCGGTGTGGCCAAGTCCCCAGCGTAAACCAATATTCCATGTAGAATTTCTTTTCACTGTAGCAAGTGGTGCAATAGCAGCAAGATGATCCGGGCCGGCAACTACATGTAAAAAACCGGCTGCTAAACCAGAGATAATTGCAATCATCAGGAACTCCAATTATTTCCGTTACTGCTACGAAAATAGATAAATCATCAATCAAACAAAACAAAATTATTTAATTAACAGAATTAATTTTATTTTTATCCGAACATTCAACAGCATTTAACATGAATGAAAACCTGAAAGATATTATCTCTATCCTCAAAGGTGATTTAACCAGGAATGTAAATCTCATAAATTTTATTGAAGAGAATGAGATTCTTGAAACACACATAGTTGGTAATGCAATTATGGTTAAGGGAATTAGCGACAGAACATGGATTTACTTTTCCTGCAAAGATGAAAGTGAATTTGAGATGCTATTAAATTTACTTGAGCCGGAGGATTCTAATTTTGCAATTCTTAACGACTGGATGCTTCCGGTAATTAAAAAGAAGATGGAATTGAAAGTTGAGCTTACTACAATGAAATTTATTCTTAATCCGGATGTTAAAATTCCGGAGAACAAAATTCCTGTTGGCCAATTGTTTCCTGATGATGCCGCTTATTTATATAAAAATTTTGATTACAGTGAGTACACAAGTGTTGACTATATAAAAGAAAGAATTAATAAAAGTGTAAGCGCCGCAATAAGAATTCAGGATACTCTTGTTGCCTGGGCAGCAACTCATGATGACGGGGCAATTGGAATGCTTCACGTTCTGCCGGAATACAGAAGACGCGGTTTTGCAAGAGAAGTAACAATCAATATAATTAACAAACTACGCCAGCGTGGCAAACTTCCTTTTGCACATATTGAAGAAGATAACTTCGGATCACTAAAACTTGTGGAAGGACTTGGGTTTGTTAAGGACCGACGGGTTAGTTGGGCATCAAAAGTTTTTTAGTTCTTGTCAATCACTTCGGCAAGTTTCAAAAGCTGAGAGTTAAAGTCAATAGCTTCACTTTTAGCTGCATTAATATTAATAAGAATTTTAGGGCGTTCATTAACAAGGTCAAGCCCTATGGAAATTCCTTCGGGGACATAATCGGGAACACCGCTCATGGTGGTAATCTTCCTGCTACGGCTAATTCTTGTAATGTCGTGAATATCAAAAGCTCTTACCGGAGTAATGTAAAAAACATCTGCGTCTTTCAGAATGGAGATTGTTCTGGAATCATTAAGATCACCAAGTTCAATCGGAACAACTTTTACGGGATGATTGTTGACATGAAAATCATCATTATCTTTTATCAAATCCATAAATTCATTCATTGCTAACGTTGATGCGCGGTATTTATCCTGGTAAAGGATTATTATAGTCAACTTATTTCCGGACTTTACTTTCAGATTTCTGTCAAAGCTTAAGATCTTCAGCAACAAAGGTACCTGCGATTCAATTGTAACAGGCATTTGCTGGGCATGCAATATTACACTACAAAGAATAAGATTCATTGTAAACAGAAGGAAATATTTTCTAAATGATTTTGTTCTCATAAGGTAATAGTGACCACAATTTAAAAATTCATTCGTAATGTAAAAGCATAATTTCTTCCCTTCTGGGTAATTGCAGGTTGTAAATGTTCATATCCTCCCGGATGTTTATATGTTGTGTTCAAAAGGTTATTTACTTCTGCGGAAACATCAAACAAATTTGCAATCTTTGATAAATGAAGGTTTACATTCACAAGTAAAAAATTCTTCGTTCTGGTATTATAAACAGTAAGTCTTTCGGTTTCATAATTAATATTTGCTGCAACCGAAAGATTTGTAATTACCGGAAGTATAACGCCGAACTTAAAAAGGTGACCCGGTGAATTTGAGACATCTGAATTATCCGCGTTATCTTTTGCTTTCTGAAAAGAGTAACTCAAATAGGAAGTAACTCCGTTTTGCGAACGATAATCAAATTGTATTTCTGCACCCTGGGCTTTTATTCTACCGGTATTTTCAAATCTGTAAGCAGAGTCTGCTGTATTAAACTCCTGTTCAATTATATCAGACATCTGAAAATTGTAAAGTGAAATTGTAGCAAAAAGAGATTTGCTTACCCGTTCCTCCCAGCATAATTCGATAGTATTAATTTTCTCGGCTTTCAAATCATCGTTTCCAAGAAAACCTCCGACAGGATCCATAAAATTATACTCATACACATTCGGTGCTCTGTAAGCCTGACCATATAATAATTTTACCGTGCTTGAATTGAAAGGGTAATATATAACCGATACTCTTGGTGTAACCATCGCACCAATGTTGGAGTAATTATCCAAACGCAAACCCAGGTTCAGGCGTATAGCTTCCACTGGCTGGTATTCGTTGTTAAGAAAAACTCCGAAAATAGAATACGGGAAATTTCCATTAAAATATTCCTTTGACTCATCCCAGTTTATATATTCCGCCTTGATAATTTTTCTGTATTCAAGACCTGTTATTAACCTGTAATTAACCGCGGCATCCCATATGAATTGAGTTTCAACTCCGTATGAAATGCCATTCACTTTATCCTTTTGTACTAATTCAAATGGCCAGTCACCCCGGTAAAAGGTATAATCATAAAATACTCTGCCCATAATATTTTTATCGGCAGTTATTCCGTTGTCATACTTGATTTCTAACAATCCAATCCTGTCAAGTGTAAAGGTGGCAGGATCATTAAAGATAGTTTCATATGCAGCGGTTGGTATGGCTTTTTTTCTTGAAGAAAAGAATCCGTTAAGAGAAACCTTGTCATATTTCGCCTGGAGATTAAGTCCAAAGTATTTTTCCCAATCGAGGTTTTCGGCAATTCCATTATTTGTTGAGTCAGTATCAAACTCTTCATAAAAAAGTGTTTGCCCTTTTATATCCCCGGCTTTCCCGGAAAATAATATTGAAGCATCTGTCCCAAATTTTCTCCCCAAAGTAAATGCTGCCTGATAATTATTATAACTGCCGATTGAGCCGGAAACTATATTGATATCCTCTTTAATTTCCTTTGTTACAATATTTACTATAGCAAGCATTGCAGAAGTGCCGTATAAAACAGAGGATGGTCCTCGGACAATTTCTATTCTCTCCACCGAGTTGATATCAATTGCAAAATCGTTACCAATAAATGTTGAGCCATAAATTACTTCATTTACTGTATGGCCATTCAAAAGGAATAAAATCCTGTTGATATAATCTGTAGGTCTGCTAAAGCCACGCACTCCAAGATAGGTGTAGTTTCTGTCATCGCTTAAGTAGAAACCTCTGACAGAATTCAGAACATCGGAAATGGTTTTATAACCATAGGCTTCAATTTCTCTTGAAGTAATTATTGTTGCTGCTGTAGGTGCTTCGTTAATTGTTTGCCAGTATTTTGCAGCGCTGCTAATTTTAACGGAAAGCAGGTCTTCAAGGTCATCTATACTTTCCTGGCTAAAAAGCGGTGTAACACAGGAGAAGAATAAAATTGATAGACCTGATATTAACTTCTTCATGTTTATACTTTTTGATTTATTATTCTCTTTATATTATCGAAAAAGCAATATGACTTTAAATAGATCGTTCATGTGAAATTCTTTGCCGGAAAATATAACAACTTTTCTGTTTAATAAAGCTTCTAAGGAACATTTACAATTTGAAATAATTTCTTAAGATGTTAAATTTTGCTGTAAACTAAATAGTTTTTCACTGAAAAAGGAATAATTATGGGCAAGTTTAAATTTGTAATTAAAAGAAGCGGTTCAGTGGTTCCATTCAACCCAGACAGAATCTCAAATGTAATTTACAGGGCTGCCGTTGCCGTTGGTGGCCGCGATAAAGAAAAATCCGCTGAATTAGCCGAAAAAGTAATTGCCTTAATGGAAGAGACATTTGAAGAAAACTATAAACCGCACGTTGAAGAAATACAGGACCTTGTTGAAAAGGTTTTAATAGAAAACGGTCATGCAAAGGTAGCAAAGGAATTCATTCTTTACAGGGAAGAAGCTGCACGAAGAAGACAGGCGGATTCAAAACACTTTTCAAAACCATCGGAATATATCCCATGGGCTAAAGTGTGGAGCTCGCTTGACTGGGCCGCTACTCATAAGTTAAATACATTTGAATTACTAAATGAACGAATAAGGAATGATGAATTTCCTCATATAGTTCACGAAGCAGAATCAGCATACGAAACACAAATTGATACCGCCGCCGAATTAATAAAAGAGAGAGGTCAGCAGCTTAAGATGGTTATGGTAAGCGGACCATCCTCATCAGGTAAAACTACAACCACAATGAAACTTGAAATGAGATTAAAAAAAATGGGAATGAGTTTCGTACCTTTAGTTGTTGATAATTATTTCTTTGATCTTGAATTTCATCCTAAAGACGAATTTGGCGATTACGATTTCGAAACTCCCCAGGCGCTTGACCTTGAAATGATTAATGATCACTTAAAAAGATTGGCTGATGGTGAAGAAGTAAAAATTCCTTATTACGATTTTAAAGAAGGCAAACGGTATCCGGACAGAACTTCAATGAAACTGAAAGAGAATGAAGTACTGCTTCTCGATAGTCTTCATGGTCTTCACCCGGATTTCAGCAGGGAAATTCCGTACGAACAGAAATTCAAGTTATATCTTGAACCACTGCTTCAGATGAAAGATAAAGATGGAAATTATATACGCTGGACTGACTTACGCCTTATAAGAAGAATGCTGCGGGATTCTGTTCACCGCGCTTATAACCCAGAACAAACTTTGTTACACTGGCACTACGTCCGTTCTTCTGAAAAGAGAAATATACTGCCTTACTGCAACTCGGCAGATTACATCGTTAATACTTCGATGCCGTATGAAGTGCCATTGTATGCGGCAAAGTATAAAGATAATTTTGCTGCGTGGGAGAAAAAGTATAAAGATGATCCGCTGCGGGAGGATGCATACACGAGAGCTTCAAGAGTAAGAAAAGTTTTGGAAAATATAATCCCGGTTACCGATGATTCGCCTGTACCCGGTGATTCGGTCCTTCGTGAGTTTATTGGCGGAAGTACATTAAATTATCATTAAGTAATTTATTTGGGATGGATTGATTCTTCGTTTTGGCGATAGAATTGTTTATCCGTATAGTATTCTTCCATCAGGGAAAATAGTTCTACATCAGTTACAATGCCGCTTTTAACAAGCGGCTCTTTATTTTTATCCGAAAGAATTACTCCTATAAAATCTTTCTCCCTTCTCCTTTCAAACAAAAATGATTCTTCTCCATTATTATAAAAAAACAAGACAAAATTTTTGTCGGTTATATAATACTTAATTCCCTTCTTACGGAGGAATGAAATTGCCAGGTTTGAATAACGATTGAAATCATTTATTTTTATAAAAATAGCGAGACTATCTTTTTGCTGAAGTAATTCATACTCAACCGGAGATGGTTTGAAAAAAACAATAGCTTTCCTTTTAACCACAAGTGTGTCTGAAGATTTTGTTTGTCCATAGAAAACAAGAAACGGTAAAAATATGAATAAGACTATCTTCATGTTCTTTCCTTTTCCTCAATTCAAAATAAGGAAAAAACAGGATAAAAAACTTCTAACTTCAAGCGGGGATTTAAGAATAGATTTATTTAACAAGAATCATTTTCTTTACGTCAATAAAATCCGGCTGCGACTTTTCCTGGTTTTTAACCTGAAGTTTATAGTAATAAACCCCGGTTGACAGGTTCTCGCCGTTAAAAGTAACGTTATGTGTGCCTGCCGGTAGTGTCTCATCTACCAGTTTTGCAATCTGTCTTGCAAGCGCATCAAACACACCAAGCTTAACATAAGCCGTTGAGTTAATTGTAAATGATATTGTTGTAGCAGGATTAAATGGGTTGGGAAAATTCTGGTTTAACTGATATTGATCGTTATACTGTTTTTCTCTGTTTCCGGTAATAATCTCATATTGCTTTCCCTGCACAATAAATTTTTTCACCGGATTTTTAGGATCATTTGAATAAACAAATATCGAGTCGGAAAAGTATTCGTCAAATTCCGTAAATGAACTGCTCAATTCAAAAAATACAACAATGGATTCATTGGAATTTATAGTTACAGAATCAATTGAAACAGTAAGAGGAAAATTCTTACTTGATTTAATCGAATCGATTTTGAGCGGCACAAAACCATCATTCATAAAAACCAGTGAATCACTAAAACCGTTTTCATCAACAAGGAATAAAGTATCTTTAGGTGTAGAAAGCTTTGGCAGATAAACTCCTTTTCCTGTTAAAGATATATTTACTGATTTTGAATTAACCGCATTAGAAAAATATTTTACAGAAGCATCAAACGTTGTTGAATCTGTTGGAGTAAAGCTGACCCAAACCGGTTTAACAGAATCCGGTTTGATATATATTGTATCGCTTAAAGTAATATTAAAATGCCGGTTGTATAATTTGGCGGGGTAAACTTTCAGAAGCGCTGAACCGCTGTTATGAAAATCAAGTTTGATATATGAAGTGTCCCCAACCGCCGTCTCGGGGAATGTTAAATTTTCGGATTGGACTTCAATCATTGGGTTGCCAAATATCTGTCCGCGTTTTAAAATGAGATCCGATACAGCTTTAAAATCCCTGATGTCAACATGGGAAATAAGTATAGAAATTTGTCCGTTGCCGCAGGCAGAAATACTTGCCTGGTTGCCTATAAATTCTGTATTGGGTAAATCTTTAATTTTTATCGGATCAGAAAATTTCTTTATGCTTCCGTGAACAAGGTAGAATGAAACATCTTTTCTTTCTTCGGAAGAATCACTCGCCTGGTAAACAAAATAAAACCGGCCAACATCATCAACGGCAAAATTATTAAAGCCTACCGGATTTTGATTTTCAGGCGTAACAGCAACCGGTTCGCCAAAATATCCGCTGATATTATTAATAATATAGAGCCTGTTATCAACTGTGCTTTTGTAAACAATATTAACAGTATTAAATCTATCAACTACAACTTTTGGATGCACCACCTGTTCTTCAACATCAAGTAATACTTCCCGAAGTTTACCTTTTGAAATCGTAAAACATTTCAGATTACCGCCGGATGCAGGACCGCTTTTTAACACCAGGTATAATTTCCCTTTCTTATCTAAAGCAAAGGAAGCTTCATTACCACCTTTGGTTTCTCCTTCATTTAAAACAATTGGTTTAGTTACGGTAAAATCTTTAAGATTATATGCAATATAGTTTATCTCGTTCTTCTGGTAAGAAAAGGTAAAATATACAATATGAAGAATACTATCCGGGCTAATAATGCTTACCGGGTTGGCTTTATTAACATTATCGTCTGTAAGGAAAACAGGACTGGAAAAATTTCTGCGGATGTTATTTGTATATTTTATTTGAAAAACATTTAGAGTATCCCGGCAAAGAAAAACAATATGAGCGTTTCCATCTTTATCAAGACTTAAGGAAGGATAATTATCCTCTTCATTATCATCCGTAATATTAATAACATTAAATGAATCTGCAATTTCTTCAGCGTAAATTATATCTTTAGAACGGTTAGATTGATTAGACTGAGAAGTATAGACAAAGTGTAATTTTGATTTGGAGTCTTTAACCAGGAATTGGTTATTTGAAAATGAATTTTTTACCGAAAGAGTATCGTTAGTTAACCTAAGCTGCTGAGCATAGATAATTGTTCCCAGGAATACTAACAGTAATAGTTTCTTCATAAGCAGCTTTGGATATAAATTATTTCCATCACCGGCAGAACCGGTAAAACTTTTTGGTTTTTAGATTTAGTTGCTTAAGTTTTATATTAAAGTATCACAAGTACTGGATACGATCATATAGACTAAAAATCCACCTTGTGAGTGGATAAAATATTTTTACAATAATTGCTCAGAGGCTACCGTGAAATTAGAGAATAATTTGTTAATTGTCGAGTCCGGGAGTAAAAAAAATTCTCCAATTTTATTTGTCCATGGATTTCCCTATGATCATTTAATGTGGGGCAAACAGGTCGAATTTCTTCAAAATTCACACCATTGCATCTCTTATGACATCCGGGGACTGGGAAAATCTCCCGGTGGAGACGGACAATTTATTATGGAAACTTTGGTTGATGACCTCCTTTGGATTGTAAATGAGTTTAAATTGGATAAGCCTGTCCTTTGCGGTCTTTCTATGGGCGGTTATATTTCTCTTCGTGCAGTGGAAAGAGCACAGGAAAAACTTGGCGGTTTAATTCTATGCGATACAAAATCTTTCCCCGATGACGATACGGCAAAACTAAAAAGAGCAAACGGAATTAAGCAGATTAATAAAGAAGGCTTGACAAAATTCTGCGAGGTTACTATTCCAAACACCTTTGCCGATTCAACTTTAAAAGAAAGAAAATGGCTTTATGAGGAAATACTAAACCGGGCAATTACTTATGATCCCACAGGAGTTAAAGGATGTATGCTGGCAATGCTAAGCAGAACAGACACAACTTCGTTTCTGGAAAAGATTACTATCCCAACTTTAATTATCTGTGGCGAGCACGATAAACTCACACCGCCGTTAGTAATGAAAGAAATGCATAAGAAAATTAAGGGTTCTGATTATGCCGAGATTCCAGATGCAGGTCATATGGCTCCGGTTGAAAATCCTGTAGCAGTAAATAAAGCGATAAGTGATTTTTTAAAGAAAAGATTCGTATAAAGTTTTCCTTTATTACTCTTACTCTTAATCATGCTCTTACACTTAATCTTGATCTTCAACCAAAAGAGTAGGAGCAAGAGTATTAATAAAAAACCACATCGTAATCTTTAAATTTGCCGTTTTCATAATTGAATTTTGCGCTAAAGAATTTATCCTGGAATAGCCAGGGTAAAAATATCTGGTCGCCTTCCCAAAGATTTAATTTTGTAAGTTCATCATTTGGAATCCAGGCAAGGTCTCCCTCATCGGAATCAATCAGTTCTCCCTCAAATTCATTTATAGTATAAACAAAAACATACCAGTCATCAACACCATCAAACATTGGAAAGGTTAACAGCCCATGAAGTTTTGGAGAGAAAATAGTTAAGCCCGATTCTTCCTTAACTTCTCTAATGGCACATTCCTCAGGAGTTTCACCCTGCTCAAATTTACCGCCCAGGCCGTTCCATTTTCCTTCATGGTAATCATTTTGTTTCTTTACACGATGAATCATTAATGTTTTACCATCTTGTTTAACATAACATAATGTAGCTAACTTCATAAATCCTCAAAGTAAGACTGAATTAGAATTGTAATACACTGTTTAAGCTGAGACAACAAGAGAATCACGTTCCCAAATATTTTTCCTGAACAAGATAATTCTTCACATAATCATTTATACCATCTTCAAGAGAAGTGATCGGTTGATCATATCCCGCATCAAAAAGTTTGTGCAGGTTTGCCTGCGTAAAGTACTGGTACTTATCTCTTATCGATTCCGGCATTTCAATATATTCCACGTTCACCTGTTTATTAAGTGACTTGAAAAGAATTGTCACCAAATCATTCCAGGTTCTGGCATTTCCAGTTCCAATGTTAAAAATTCCGTTCTTGTCTTTATTCTCAAGGAAGAAGAGAGTCATATCAACAGCATCCTTAACATAAATAAAGTCACGCATCTGCTCGCCGTCTTCATAATCTTTCTTATAAGATTTGAACAGATTTACTTTGCCGGTTTCTTTTATTTGTCCATATGCTTTATGCACAACACTTCTCATATCGGCTTTGTGGAATTCATTTGGACCGTAAACGTTAAAAAATTTCAACCCAACAATTTTATTCAGCACATTATTCTTCTTTGCCCATAAATCGAAAAGTTGCTTGGAGTAACCATACATATTCATAGGACG
The DNA here is from genome assembly GCA_964537965.1 of uncultured Melioribacter sp. Lineage (GTDB taxonomy): Bacteria > Bacteroidota > Ignavibacteria > Ignavibacteriales > SURF-24 > SURF-24. The sequence continues at coordinate 14,910 of CAZIDB010000049.1, forward strand.
GAGTGCATTAAGCTCGTTTTCATTGTCATTATATCCTTGTTCGCCGTTTCCGTAAGTTGCCGCAGAAGAAGCGTAGATAAATCTTACATTGTTTCCAATGCAATACTTGGCTAATTCCTGTGTGTACTTGAAATTATTGTGCATCAGGTAATCTGCATCTTTTTCCGTAGTTGAAGAACAAGCGCCCATGTGAATTATCGCTTCAATATCAAGATCAGGATCGCCGTCAATAATTCTATCGATAAAGTTATCCTTGTCTAAGTAATCGGCAAAGTTTAACCCGACTAAGTTTTTCCATTTTTCATCTTCGCCTAAAGAATCAACAATAATTATATCTTTATTTCCAAGCTGATTTAACCGCCACACAATTGCGCTTCCAATAAAGCCGGCACCACCTGTTACTACTATCATAAACGAACCTCTAAATTTTAATTGCAGGCAAATTTAGTTATATTATCAATGCTTTTCAAAGAAAAGCAAACACATTATTAATAAGAAAACATGGTGATGAAAACAATATTTAATCAATTAACAGACTTACTTGAGCAAAGAATTGTCCTTTTGGATGGACCGCGCGGAACGATGATTCAGAAAATGAAATTATCAGAGGAAGCTTTCCGTGGTGAACAGTTTAAAAATCATACCTGCGATTTAAAGGGAAATAACGATATCCTGAACCTGACCCAGCCGGAAATAATAAAGAATATATACAAAGCATTTCTTGAAGCCGGGTCTGACATAATTGGTACCAATACCTTTAACGCGAACAGAATTTCTCAATCAGATTATAAAACAGAAAAGTATACTTACGATATAAACTTTGCTGCAGCTAAACTTGCAAGAGAAGCCGCAGATGAGTTTACGAAACAAACACCCGATAAAAAAAGATTTGTTGCCGGGGCTATTGGTCCAACCAACAAAACCGCTTCGCTTTCTCCAAATGTAAACGATCCGGGATATCGCGCTGTCACTTTTGATGAACTTGTTGAAACTTATTCGGAACAGGCAAAAGGATTAATTGACGGTGGCGCAGATATTCTTCTTGTTGAAACTATATTCGATACACTTAACGGCAAAGCTGCTATTTATGCAATAGATGAACTTTGCTCTTCATTAGGAAAAGAAATTCCTGTTATGATTTCCGGAACGATAGTAGATTTAAGCGGCAGAACTTTATCGGGTCAGACACTGGAAGCATTCTGGATTTCAGTTGCCCATACAAAAAATCTTTTAAGTGTTGGTCTTAACTGTTCACTTGGTGCTGCACAGATGCGCTCATATATTGAAGAACTTTCGCAATTAGCAAATTGCTACATAAGTTTATATCCTAATGCCGGCTTGCCGAATGCTTTTGGCGGTTATGATGAAACAGCAAGTGAAATGGCTGCAATAATGGAAGACTACGCACGTAGCGGATTCGTAAACCTTGTTGGCGGATGCTGCGGTACTACCCCGGAACATATTCAATTGCTTTCTAAAATTGTTGCCGATCTGCCGCCGCGTAAAATTCCCACTGTAGATCCTTACTTAAAGTTAAGCGGATTGGAACCACTTGTTGTAAGGCCTGAATCTAATTTTATAAACATTGGCGAACGTACAAATGTAACCGGCTCTAAAAAATTTGCACGGCTAATCCGCGAAGAAAAATATGAAGAGGCATTAAGTGTTGCACGCCAGCAGGTAGAAGGCGGCGCCAATGTTCTTGATATAAATATGGATGAAGGCTTGCTCGATTCAGAAAAAGTTATGACAAGATTCTTAAACCTGCTTTCTGCTGAACCAGATATTGCCAAGCTACCCATAATGCTCGATTCATCCAAGTGGTCGGTTATAGAAGCGGGATTAAAATGTCTGCAGGGTAAATGCATTGTTAATTCAATTAGCATGAAAGAAGGTGAAGAATTATTTAAAGAGCATGCAAGAAAAGTTTTAAGATACGGAGCTGCGGCTATCGTAATGGCTTTTGATGAACAAGGTCAGGCAGATACACTCGAACGGAAAATTGAAATTTGTAAACGTGCATATTCGATTCTAACAGAAGAAATAGGTTTTCCTCCACAGGATATTATTTTTGATCCGAACATCTTTGCAATTGCAACAGGTATTGAAGAGCATAACAACTATGCAGTAGATTATATTGAAGCAACAAAGTGGATAAAAGAAAATCTTTCGCTTGCAAAAGTAAGCGGCGGAGTAAGTAATTTATCATTCTCTTTCAGGGGAAATGATAAAGTAAGAGAAGCAATGCACTCAGCCTTTCTGTACCATGCAATTAAAGCAGGTATGGATATGGGAATTGTTAATGCGGGCCAGCTTGAAGTTTACGAGGAAATTCCCAAAGAATTACTGACACTTGTTGAAGATGTAATTCTTAACAGACGAAACGATGCAACAGAAAGATTAATTGAATATGCTGAGAAATTTAAGGGAAAAGAAAAAACTGAAGTAAAAGCAGAAGAGGAGTGGCGTAAAAATTCTGTTGAAGAAAGAATTAAACACTCACTTGTAAAAGGAATTGTTGATTACATTGAAATTGATGCCGAAGAAGCTCTGAAAAAATACTCAAGTCCTCTTGAAGTAATTGAGGGACCATTAATGAACGGAATGAATGTAGTCGGCGATTTATTCGGTGCAGGAAAAATGTTTCTGCCGCAGGTTGTAAAAAGTGCAAGAGTAATGAAAAAGGCTGTGGCATATCTGGAAGCCTATCTCCCAACCCCTGCCTTGCCGGCAGGCAAGCCTTTCCAAAGGAAAGAGGAGTTAGAAAATCAAAAGGACAAATCTGATAACATCGAAAAATATGGATATCAAACAGCCGATCCATCATTGTATGAACTTTTGAAAGAATATGCTTTGCAACATAGAGCAAATCCCACGAATGCAGAATTAATATTGTGGGAATACCTGAAATCCAAGCAGCTTGAAAATTATAAATTCAGAAGACAGCATATAATTGGTCCTTACATCGCAGATTTTATTTGTCTTTCTGAAAATCTTATTATTGAAATTGACGGTTTAGCTCATCAACTTCCCGACAATAGAGAATCCGACGAAGAAAGAACAAAATGGTTAAACAAAATCGGATTCAGAGTTATCTGTTTTTCAAATGATGAAGTTATAAATGAAACCGAAAAAGTTTTAGCAAACATTTTAAAAAATATTAAAGAAAAGAAAACATCCACCTCTCCCCTTGGGGCCTGCCTGCCTACTTTGCAAGGCGAGCCGGCAAGGCAGGGAGAGGGCAGGAGAGGGGCAGAAACAATTTTATTAGCTACTGTTAAAGGTGATGTACATGATATAGGTAAAAACATTGTTGGTGTTGTTCTTGGTTGTAATAACTATAAAGTTATTGATCTTGGTGTAATGGTTCCGGCATCAAAAATAATTGAAACCGCCATAAAAGAGAATGTGGATATCATAGGCTTAAGCGGATTGATTACCCCATCTCTTGATGAAATGGTTCACGTTGCAAAGGAAATGGAAAGACAGGGATTAAAAATTCCATTATTAATCGGAGGCGCAACAACATCAAGGGTACATACAGCAGTAAAAGTTTCGCCTGCTTATTCAGGAACAACCGTACATGTACTCGATGCTTCCAAAAGCGTTCCGGTGGTAAGTAACCTGATCGGATCTTCCGAAAGGAAAGATGAATTTATTACTAAGATTAAAGAGGAGTATCATTCATTAAGAGAAGACTACAAAAGAAAATCATCGGAGAAGAATTTTATTTCAATTGAAGAGGCAAGACTTAACAAACCGAATTATGATTGGACAAAAGCTGAAATTACTACACCCGCGTTTTTAGGAGTGAAAACTTTTGATGATTATCCGCTTAGTGAATTAAGAAATTACATCGATTGGACTCCTTTCTTTCTTACCTGGGAAATGAAGGGAAGATATCCGGCAATTTTTAATGATGATAAGTACGGTGAAGAATCAAAAAAATTATTTGAAGACGCAAATAAACTGTTAGATAAAGTAATTAAAGAAAATCTTCTTAAGGCTAAAGCTGTACTTGGTCTGTTCCCGGCAAACAGCATTGGAGATGATATTGAAGTTTATGCTGATGCATCGGCAAGTAAAGCTGTAACTACCTTCCATACTCTAAGGCAACAAGGATTAAAATCCGCAAACACAAAAAATATTGCTCTGGCAGATTTTATTGCTCCTGCAGAAACTGGTATAAGAGATTACATCGGTGCATTCGCAGTTACAACGGGAATTGGAATTGAAGATCTTATCAGAAAATTTGAAAGCGAACACGATGACTATAACTCAATACTCATCAAAGCACTGGCAGACAGATTAGCTGAAGCATTTGCAGAAAAACTTCACAAAGATGTTAGGAAAAAATACTGGGGCTATGCTGCAGAAGAATCTTTTTCTAATGAAGAACTTGTTAAGGAGAAGTATAGAGGCATTCGTCCTGCGCCCGGTTACCCGGCACAACCTGATCACACGGAGAAAAAACTTTTATTTGAATTATTGCAGGCAGAGAAAAATGCTTCAATTCATTTAACGGAATCTCTGGCCATGTATCCTGCTGCTTCTGTGTGCGGTTTATATTTTGCTCATCCCGAGGCAAAATATTTCACAACCGGAAAGATTAACAAAGACCAGATTATTGATTACTCAAAAAGAAAAGGGATGAACATAGAAGAAATAGAAAGATGGCTTGCACCGGTATTGGGATATTAAAAGCCCATCCCCTGCCCATTGCCCAAAAAGAAAATGCAAATGAGAGTTATGTATAGTTATTCTCTGCTACACTAAGAGCTTTACGTAAAGTGTTTTTTTGTCATTCCCGCGAAAGCGGGAATCTATTAGCTTTGAAGTAATTCTTTCAATTCAACTCTCTTCATATTCTCCTTTCCCATATTTGTACTGAAGAGCTGCAAGCTTTGATTCAAACGGACCAATGTACCAGAAAGGTATAGCATCTCAACTGTTTCAATCACGGATTCACCTATCTACCTTAATGACAAACCCTGTGTGCGGCAAATGTAAGGACAATGCTTGTAAAATATGCATTCATTATTTTTATCAATTCAACATTCATTACAGACCTTTCCACAGTTCAATTTATCCTTGTGTTATTTCTCTATCTTCCCGATAGCTTTATCAAATTCTTTTAACAGATTATCTTAATTCTGTTCTCTTAGCAAAGTTAATTCTTATTGCCGCTTATTTTAATAACCCTTACTGAATTTGCAGGCAAAAGATAATTAAATTTGATTTCATTACCAGTAATATTTGTATCGATCATTTTCTTATCAAGCAGTTCTTCAGCTATCGGATTGCTGATGTCTTTCTCCGTAAAATTTTTAATGTTGACTGATAAATTTACCAGCTCATCCTTTACGCTTTCATTCTTTATTGTAAAATATATTCCCTTATCCAAATCATCACCAAAGCGTTCTGAGGCAATTTTAGTGCTGCTTATTTTAAGATAAGTAACAGGCTCCCAGCCTGCTGCTGCAATTTCTTTTATTACCGGAATATACTTTTTGAAGAAGGGTCTGCCGATGTTGTAGCGCGTTGAATCCTGCCAGTAAGGATCATTCGCCGCATCAACACTAAAGAATGAAGGAAAGAATCCGTAGAACAACATCTTCTCAAAATATTGAATGTAACCATTATACGGCGGAGTACTGAACACTTTATCATTCAAACCTTCATTAAGCAAAAAAACTATCGGCTTTTGAGCAGAAATTGCCCGGTTGAACTGCAGCTTTCTTTTATCAGCATCACCATTAGAGTACAAACTTAACTCTGCACCAAACAAATCCAGGATGCCTGGAGCAAACGGAGTAAAACCAAATCCATTACCCATTGTAAGCTTTCCTTTTGCGTGCATCTCATCGGCAACTTTTTTCATCATCTCAAATTCTGAAGAGTAATTCCAAATTGCAGGTTTAGGATTAGTAAGTGAAGATGAAAATGTCAGCGGATAATCGGCATATTCTAAATGATTTGTATTATAATTCAAATCGTGATGCCAGTTCCATTCCATCGAATCGAAATATATCCCGTCGACATTCATTTTAACAGAAGGATTGATCTCATCTTTACAGACAAATTGGTACCTGTTAAGATTTGTAATTTCAGGATCCACATTGGTTGTAATGCTTACAGCCCAGCCGCTTTCAAACCATGGCGTTTCCAGTTTACGTGTTTGCCATAAATTATTTTTATCTAATGATACACTGGATTTTAAATATTCACTGTGTTCAGCAGGAATTGTCCGTTCACTTATCACTTCATTATAATCCGCATTTAAGTTCTTTATTGGAATCTGAGTGTCCCACGGCTCAGTATATTGAAAGCTATATATACCAGCATCTCTGTCCGCTTCAATTGTAGATTTACCTTTTGCTCCCGAATCTTTAGCACGCCAGTCAGTTTCATGAAATGCAAAGCCAAAATCCTCCCAGCCTTTTATTGAACGAAGCGGAGTGAAGGGCAGCCAGATTCCCTCCTTTGCAACTCTCTTCTTAAATTGATCCGGATTAATTTCATAATATCTTTTAAGTGCTGAACGAAAATGCCAGCCGGGATCATGCTCAAAAAGCTGTAATTTAAAAAATGAACGATTAGGAAATTTAGTTGTGCTTGGGGTAAGTGCAAGATCAAATTCCGTAATCAGTCCTTCATCAGGATTGTATGATAAGCGGTATACAAGCGGAATGCTTAAATCCAATCCAACTCCATATCCAACCGAAGCAGTAGAAACAGAAGCCAAAGGATAAAATGACATTTGACCTGTTCCGATTTTATCCCCATATCCGCCATTTTCATTTCCAATAGTATTGAATGAACCGGCAGGAGGAATTGTTGTACTTACTTCAACATAGTTTGAATAAATTTTTCCCTGCTGAATTACGATGCTGTTATCCATATCGTTATTCCAGCTTAATGCTTCCTTTTCTTTCATCGGAAAAATTAATTTTAATGTTAGGCATAAATCGCTTTCAGTAAGATTTATAATCTCGCCTGCAAGCTCAATATAATTTTCCAAATACCTGTAAGATAACACAGATTTTGTTCGTTCGTTGCTGAAAGTTTGTCTGGAACCCAGCTCTGTATTTTCAACATCAATCCGTTCAACATTTAGGAAACTGCCTGTACGCTTAGGGGAGTAATATTGGATTGCAACTTTTGTTTCAGGAATTACCTTCTGCCAGTTTTTAATTTGTGGAAACAAAAAAGTAGCAGTTAAAAGCAACAACGTAATTTTTAATTTCATAATCAACTCATCAAAATATTTTGCGGAATCCTGTTACCATTTATTCTATTCTGCCATTAAATAAATTGCAACAGAGGCCAGAACAATTCCTGCAATAAAATGCGCAGGCGGAAAAACACTGTAAACAATAAGTGAAAGTATAATTGTTATAACCGGTGCAAGCGACGTCATTGGAACAACAATTATTGCTTTGCCATACCGCACTGCATATACAAGTGTTAAAGCTCCTATAGAATTGAGTACCTGGATTATTGCTGCAAGATATGGCCCCTTAAATCCCCAGTTAATCGTCTGCGAAAAATCTGTCATCAATAAAGCAAAAGGAATTAGGAGCAAACCAGTAAGCATCATATAAAAGAAAATGCTTTCTGCTTTCATGGACTCATTGGAAAACTTCATTACGTATGCCTGAATTCCCCATGCAAGAAAAACTAAAAAAGCCAGAGCAAGCCAGAGATACCCTGTTACTATTCCATTTCCGTTCGGCGAATATGATAAAAGAAAGATCGCGATCAAAGCAAGAATTATTGCCGTCCATGCTTTTTTATTTGCACGCTCTTTAAGAAATACCACTGATAAAAAAATTGTAATTACGGGATAAAGAGAAATAATAGGAAAGATAAGATACGCGGGTCCAAGCCTTAAAGTCTGAAATAAAACAATCTGTCCACCTGCACCTGTAAAGCCAACAATAGAACCAAGCACTACTGATTTTTTATCGTACTCTAATTTCCAGTTAATAATTTTCAATCCAACAATTGAACAGGGAATCATTGTTAATGCCCAGACAACATATCCAAGTGTTGCCGGAAATCCTGCCTTCTCCGGGATTTCTATAAATGCACCCCACACTCCCCAGAACAAAGTTGTAATTACGGCATACATTAACCATTTTTTTCCTTTCATTTTATGCCACTGATTTTTTTTAATTGATACTACAGGCTTTAGAATATTTTTTTAATACTGTCCTTATTTTATGAATTATTATTTCATCCGGAGTTAGTCTGATAATTCCATTTCTCACCGCTTCATACTGGGCCGGTAAATACTGGCTTAAAAGTGTTAGAGGAATATTTACCCTGTTCAGGTTTACCAACAGCAGATTTAATTCATCGTTCAATTGTTTGTTCGTCCAGTAATATCTTGCCCTGTCACTATAACTATACTTGCGCGAAAATGATTTTTCAGTATCGCTTCCTTTATAATGATTCTTCCAATATTTAGAATCAGCAATCATTACTTCATCCAGGACTGATTTAAGCTTTGATAAATGAATATCTTTCCTACCAGTAAACATTTCATTCTGAATTGCCTCCAAAGCAAAGACAGCCTCGCGGAAAGAATAGGTTAACCATGGACCAACTTTTAAAATTGCAAAATGATCTTCAACCATTTCCTTAAGTGATGATCCGGTCTGATAATCTGTAGAATGCGCTTCGTAAACCATGTCCTGTGATTTTATAAATGCAGAAAGTACTGCTGCTTTTTTCCTATCATAATCATGAATTTCAGCATTGCCAAACTCAACACCCGGCTGAACAACAACTGCAATCACTCTTTGCCATGCATTTTCAAGATTGTTTTTCCTGAAAATACTTTTTGTAACAGAAATAAAACGATTAACGTCTCCGGGCTTTGTAATGTGAAGCGTTTCCTCTTTTATTTGGGAACCACCCGGTACCGGCACTTCTGTACCGATCACATAATAAGGAAGACAATCAAAATTATTTTTTGTGGCTGTTTCTACTGCAACCCGGCAAAGCTCCGCAGTTCTGTTTGCAATTATTTCATCAGTAAGATTTTCAGTATCATCTGCACACCGCATACTTGCATCAAGGTGAATTTTCTTAAAGCCCGCGGAAACATACGCTGCAATCTGTTCTTTTGCTTTTTGCATAGCTGATTCTGCAGATTCGCTCTGCCACACATTTGGACCAAGATGATCACCTCCGAGAATAATCTTCTCTTTTGGAAAATTTAATTTTGCCGCAACAGAATATACATACATGGCAAAATTATCCGGAGTCATTCCTGTATAACCGCCAAACTGATCTACCTGATTAGATGTAGCCTCAATCAGGATTTCGGACTTGTCTTCCATTGCCTGCTTTATCGCAGCTTCAATTACAAAGGGATGAGAAGAACAAACAGAATATATCCCCAGCGGGTTATTTTGTTTCTGTTCCTTTATGATATCTGAAAATACTTTTGTCATCAGCTCAGTTTAAGAAGATGTTTTCGGTGTGATCGGCAAGAAATTTTTTCATCTCATTAAAATCGGGTGATGCAGAAGTGCCGCCTATTTTTGTAGTAGCAATTGCACCGCAAGCGCTTCCGTACATAACACATGTTTTCAGGTCTTTACCATTTACATATCCGTAAAGAAATCCTGAATTAAAACTATCCCCTGCTCCGGTGGTATCAACCGGAGTAACATTGAATACAGTTGTTCTAAGAATTTCGCTTCCTGTTTTACAAAGAGAGCCTTTGCTCCCCAATTTTATCATTACAACTTTTGAATGCTGACTCAATTCTTCGGCTGCATCCTGAATATTTTTCTTGCCTGAAATATTTATAGCTTCATTTTCATTGGGCATAAACACATCGGTGTAATCAAGAACCTCATAAATATCTTTTTCCCATTTTTC
>CAZIDB010000050.1:0-24726 GCA_964537965.1 uncultured Melioribacter sp.
ACTGGCACTTTTTCTTCTGATGTTTTCTTGCTCGTGAATGGCATTGTAACCTCCTGTTTTTCTGTTGTAATATAAAAAAGAATCCTGTTACTTTGCCGCCGAAATCCGAGGGAGTAAGTTTCGCTTAGTTTACCCCGCTTTGCGGGGCTACGCTCCGTCCCTCAGATTTATGATTTTTCTCTAACATAACTCTGTCCAATATTTTTGGTAGCAATATAAAAATAAAACTCCCGGAAAATTTGCCAGTTTCGATGCTCATTTATGTATGACAATGATGATCGGCTTGGGCATTTGCCTTGTATTCTCAGATGATTCAAGTTTCCTGATATCGACAACAATGCATTGGTTATTTCTCATACCGACTGTGATTTTGATAAATGATAAAATACCATTGTTATTAAATGTGTCCAACTGTTTATCCCTTTACTATGTTTATCTGTTTGGTATTGGAATACTGCTTTGTGAAAAAGTTTTCTATCGATATGTTGTAATATCTGGCTGAAAAGTGTTATGTTATTCATCGACCCTTCTCTTTGTTTTTTGCAACTCAAAGATACTTCCTACGGTTTTATTCTGTAGGAAGGGGATCTTCTTTTTATTTTATCGTTTTGGACAGATGTTGTTTATATATTATGCATAAACGATCTACTGAAAAATTTTTTGTAATTGTTTGGTCATTATATTTAACACTTTTCATATTTTTTCATTTAAAACTTATTCTCTATTTCACACAACGGGTTAGCTTAAATCAAAGTAAACATAAGCTCATTTAATTTTCAAATATTCTAATTCATTATAAAAAGGAACTGAAGAGTATACTCTCCGGTTCCTTTTGTATAGAGGGGCTTATGAAATGAAATTTATTGTTTTATTAGTTTTCCATTTGCTCTTACCAATAGATTACTATTATTTTCCAATTTAAATTTTTCAATCAATATTTGCAGATTATTTGTAAGCTGGTTAAGATCTTCTGCTGCTCTTGCAATCTGCTGTGTTCCGGCGGCACTTTGTTGGGTCACGCTGCTTATGCTTTCAATGTTTTTACTTATCTGTTCTGCAGTTGCAGATTGTTCTTCACTTGCTGCTGCTACCTGATTAACCATATCAGAAACTTTGGAATTTATATTAACAATATCATTTAGCACAATTGCTACCTGTTCAGTAAGTTCCATTCCATATTTAACTGATTCACCTGCCTCGTGCATTGATTTATCCGCATCTTTAGCTTCCTGCTGAATAGTTCTTATAGTATCTGCAATTTCCTTTGTAGCTTTAGTTGTACGTTCAGCAAGCTTTCTAACTTCGTCTGCAACAACAGCAAAACCTCTTCCCTGTTCTCCGGCTCTTGCTGCCTCTATTGCCGCATTCAACGCTAACAGGTTTGTCTGGTCTGCTATATCATCAATTACCTGGGTAATCTCACCAATCTGATCTGATTTCTTGGCCAATGAAGATATGATTTTTTCAGTGGCCCTTGTAGAAGCGACAATTTTTTCCATTCCATTTTTGGTTTCATCTATTTTAACAACACCTTTTTTTACACTATCACTAGCTTGCTTGGAATTGTCAGCTACTATGTTTGCATTTTTTGATGTTTCAATAATTGTTTTTGTCATTTCTTCTACAGCACCCGCAATTTCCGTAATTTGAGCGCTTTGTTCTTGTGATCCCGCTGCCATTTCTTCCGAACTTGAAGAAATCTGGGTTGTTGCACTTGCTGTTGCTTGTACTGCGTGAGTAACATTTTGAATTAAATTGCCAATGTTCTTAACTGATTTGTTAAATCCATCAAATAATTTCCCAATTTGATCATCTTTTTCGATCTTAAGTTCAACAGTAAGATCACCTTGTGCAAATTCATTCATAACCTTCAGCATCTCATCAGTTTTATTTGCCAGATAATTCTGTGCGTTTTTAATTTCAGTAACATCAGTAACATATTCCAATGCCCCGATAATATTTCCTGCTTTATCCTTAATCGGTGAACCTGTATACATAATAGGCAAAGATTTGCCATTGGGGTTCGCAATAGTTTCTTCGGTTTTTGTTATACCTTTATTCATTGCCTGGGAACATGCACATTTATCAGTTCTGCAATCTCCGGTTTTATAGTTATCATAACATTTTTGCCCTATCAGTTCATGCTGCGTTTTTCCAAGGATACTTGCACCAGTTTTATTCATATATTGGATACCGAATTCTTTATTAATTAGCATAACAGGAGCAGGAAGATTATCAAGGTATTGAAGCTGCTCAGAAATTTTGTCAATCATCAAATTAAATGATTTTGCAAGAACTCCAATCTCATCAGTTGTATTTACAGCCACCTCAAGATTCTTTTCTCCCTTTGCAAATTTATCCATTGCTGAAACTAACTGTCCCACCGGTTTGCTAATCAAGCGAGAGATAAAAATTCCAAATCCAACCGCCATAAGCATTCCAGCTACAACCAATATTATCATCATTCTGATTGATGCATTCGCTTCAACTGTATTTTGGTCTGCTCTTTCTTTAGCATCATTGATATTCATTTTATCTATCTTATCAATATCTGCCTGTACATTTTTACGCACTTTTTCCATATCACCCCTATATAATACTTTTGCTTCTTCGGTTTTATGTTGGTCCGCAAGAGTTAGTACCTTACTTCTCAAAGACTCGAATTCCTTTAAATCAAATGTAAATGCATTAAATAATTCCTCGTCCTCTTCATTCACAATAGATTTTTTGTATTCAAGTAAAAGTTCATCAATCTCAGCATCTCTGTCAGCAATCCTTTTATGCTGATCGGCTTTAAGAGCTGCATCCGTTGCAAAAATTACTTCCAGCACATTTGTTCTCTGCCTTTGAAATGCTGTAGATAATTTACCCACTATTGATAATGGGACAGTATTTTGCCCATATAAAATTGTATCGCTTTCATCGGCAGATTTTAGGCCACTTATTCCTTCATAACCGATAATACCTGCTATAATAGCAACTGCGCAAAATCCAATAAGAAGTTTTACGCTTACTTTTAAGTTATAGAACCATTTCATTTTATCATTCCCTCGTTTAGTTGTTAAATATTTCAAATATTTGTTTTTATTAAACTTCACTGGAGAACAGTGAATTCATGATTTTCTTAAGTATTAAAATTTTAAACTTCTTTGCTATTGATTTCTTAATTAGAAAATGCAATTATGAATTTGAGAGATACCAGCTTAACTTCGTTAACACTATCGGCGATTTTACTTTTAGTATTATAGAGAAAGTTGTAAGTGGTTAAAATGCGAAGAGAGCGGTTTTCTTTAATCCTTAAACAATAATTATTGTGTACAATACCTGACTTTAAAAAATATTATTGAGCGAGAGGAAGTTTCAATGTGATTTCAGTAAACTTATTTTCAAGGCTCTTAATTATTAATTTCCCTTTTATTATTTGAACGACCTTCTTTACAAAAATTAATCCAAGTCCATTACCTTCTTTTTGTATTACTTCTCTATTAAATTGTTTGAAGGCTCCTATTTGATTAATCATTATTTCATCCATCCCCATACCTTCATCTTTAATTATGAGCTGATAATACCTATTAACTTTTTTACCAGTAATTAAAATTGGTTTACCTGATTCTGAAAACTTGACGGCATTTTCTAACAACTCATTAATAATGCTGTAAAGATATCTTTCCGGTATTTTAATGTAAGCCGGGGCAATTTTAATTTTTATATCATCTTTTCTGTCTTTAATAAAATAATGACTCCTAACAATCTCATTTGCGGTATTATTATCTAAAATAGTTTGATGGTTTTCTCCAAACCAAATGTCCCTATTCACTGGTTCCAAATCAATCAATTGTAAAAACTTTTCTATTCTTTTATGAAGTCGCTTTGCCCCGATGTTTATTCTATCTACCATTTCAACAATTTCGTTTTTGTCCATTTGATTATGTTCATTTAATACTAGTTGTGAATAACCCAAGATGGCGACTAAAGGTGTTCGAAATTCGTGAGGTACATATTTGCTGATGCTATCCCTTATTTCATCAATCTGTGCATTTATAAGATCATTTTTAGCTAATCTGATTTTGATCGTATGAAGTAGATCATCAGACGAAAATGGTTTGATTATATAATCATCTGCTCCCAAACCCATACCTTCTCGGATGGAAGCCAAATCACTTTTTGCTGTTAAAAATAAGAATGGTAAAAACTTGGTTTTGTTATTCTTTTTAATCCTTTGAAAAAGTTCATATCCATCAATGTAAGGCATCATTATATCTGAAAGGATAAGGTCGGGAATTACATCCTCCGATATTTTCAAGGCTTCCAGACCATTTTGGGCATATATTACTTCGTAGCCTTCTCCACTTAAAAGCAATGAGATATTTTCAGCAAGCGGCTTTTCATCTTCTACCAATAATATTCTTTTCATAGCTATTATCCAAGTTATACGTTGTATATATCGTTAAAAGAATTTTTGATGTAAAGAGAAATGTTGTAGAAGGCAAAAAAACGAAACCAGTGGCGAGTATACTTTCTGCTTATAAAGAAAAACTTCAGATAACAACTTTTAACTTTCTAAAATATCTCCTGCTTATATTGAAAGTTTTGGATGTATCTTTTAAAAATATTTTGTGAATATAATTAGGTAACCTTTCTATCTGATTAATATAGTGTATATTAATTATTGTAGATCTGTGGACTCTAACAAAAATATTTTCGGGTAAAGCTTGTTCCCATTTCTTTATTGATCTTCGAATTAGTACGTGTTTGTTTTCGTCAAGTACCAGATACGTATATTGGTTGTTCGCTGCAATGTATTTGATTTTATCGATCGAGATAAGGAACGATGAATTGTGCATTTGCAGCAAAATACTTTCATCAGGTTTATATTTTTTAGTATTTCTTATGTCCTTGTTTTTTCTCCCCTGATTTTCCAGAATTTTTGCTTTAATTACTTCAAATCTTTTTAATCGTGTCTCAATTGCTTTTAATAGTTCTTCACTTTTAAAGGGTTTGAATATGTAATCATCAGCTCCTAATTCCATTCCTTTTCTTAGATCACATTTTTCAACTTTTGCAGTCAAAAAGAGAAACGGAATCGAGGAAGTATCATTGTCATTGTTTAATTCCTTAATAACTTGGTATCCATCTACTCCAGGCATCATTATATCACAAATAATAAGATTTGGTTTTAATTCCTTTGCCAGTCTTATTCCTTCTTTGCCGTTTGAACAATTTATAACATCATATTTTTCAGCTCTAAGTAAAATAGCGATGTTAGCAAGTAGCTTTTTCTCATCTTCAATAACAAGAATTTTCTTTTCCATAGAATTTTATTGATTTATAATTGGAATCGTTACCTTGAATTTTGTCCCTTCATTAATACGACTTTGGAATATAATACTACCATTATGCATCTCTACTGATCTTTTTATTATGGACATACCCAGACCTGTTCCCTGAATTTCTCCAACGTTTTCTCCTCGGTGGAATGGTTCGAACAAATAAGGCTGATCTTTTTCCGGAATACCAATGCCATTATCATTTATCTCAAATATTATATTATCTTTTTGATCGGTTACTTCTAAATCAATGTCTCCACCATTGATAGAATATTTAATAGCGTTAGATAATAAATTTACTAATATGTATCTAAGCAACTTTTCATCCACCTTATATTTTTTTTGCTTTAACATATAATTTAAATGTAGATTGTGCTTTGGAGTTAGTAATAATTTTAAATCGCCAAATATGCTTAAGCACAATTGCTCAAGGTCCGTTGCCCTCGGCTCAAACTTAATTTTACCTGTTTCTGTTCTGCTTATTGTGAGCATATCATCCATAATATCTGTCATGTGATGAACATAATCTTTCACTCTCTCAACTTGTTCATTAAATTCTTCATCGCTCCATTGCTTTCCATATCTTTGTAATAATTCTGTAGAAGAATATATAACTGCCAATGGTGTTCTGAATTCATGTGAAGCAATTGAGGTAAATTTGGATTTTAGTTCACTAAATTCTTTTTCTTTTTCCAAAGACTGTTTAACTTTTTCCTCTGCCTGCTTTTGCTTAACAATTTCTTCTTCCAAAAGCTTATTTATATGTTCAAGTTCCTTTGTTCTTTCTCTTATTAATTCTTCCAGATGATACCTGTAATTTTCAAGTTCTTTTTCAGTCTTTTTTCGTTCAGTAATATCACGAATAACGTATACCATTCCATTCGGTTCTCCTTCACTATCTCTAAGCAAATCTCCATTTATTTCACAATCAAACTCAATGGAATTAAACTTTAACTTATATTCTCTTAGTCCCAGTTTTTCTTTAAACATTAATTTAATGTTTTCCAGACCCCGCACCCTGTCTTCAGGTGATAAAAAAGTTAATATATTTACTCCAAGTATTTTTCCAATAGGAATATTTTGAGGCAATAAAGTTTCATTAACATAAATTATATTACCTAAAAGATCTGTTCGAATAATAATATCTGGGACAGTGTTTACTAAGGTTCTAAATTGTTCTTCACTTTCTTTTAATTCTTTATCCAAACGTTTTCGTTCTGTAATATCTTCTTTTATTGCAACAAAATTCGTTATTGAGCCTTTTTCATCACGAACGGGAGAAATTGAAGCTGCCTCCCAGAATAAATCACCATTTTTTTTCTTGTTATGAAACTCCCCATGCCATTCCTTTCCAGATGTAATTGTATTCCATAATTCATTATAAGTTTCCGGCTGCATTTCTCCTGATTTTAAAATGCGAGGATTTTTTCCAATTACTTCTTCCTTTAAGTAACCTGTGGTCTCAGTAAATTTTGGATTAACATATTCAATATCACCTTTAACATTTGTCATTATTACTGAAACAGGGCTTTGTTCAATTGCGTGAGTAAGACTTCTAAGTTCTACTTCTATTCTTTTTCGCTCAGTTACATCAGTAATTACACCAAGTATTGCCCTTTCACTTTTATAGTTAATAAGTTTTGAAGCAATAATAACATCTATTCTTTTCCCATCTTTTCTCCTAAGAGCATATTCATAAGGATTTAATTCCTCTCCATTCAAATGTTTTTTAAAATTTTCTTGTATTAACGAGACGAACTGAGGATCAATTAAATCAAAAAAATTAAATTTATCATCATAAAATTCTTCTTTTGAATAGCCCATCATCTCTTCACATTTTGGATTAGCATATATAACTTTCCTTTTATTATTAATAAAAATCATATTGGGAGATTGTTCAGCTAATATTCTGAACTGTTCTTCAGATTCTCTTAAAATCTCTTCGGTTCTTTTCCTCTCGGTTATGTCTGTTATCATTCCTTCATATGAGATAAGGATACCGGCATTATCGTATTGTGGAACCGGTGTATTTCTTATCCAGCGTATAGTACCATTTTTATGAATTATACGATGCTCTATCGGTTGTACTTCAATTCCTGAAAGTATTTTAGTAGTTAGATCAGTTACTCTTTGCACATCTTCTTTATAAATCATCCTAAGCCATAAGTAAGGATCAGATTCAAATTCCTCAGAAGTATACCCTGTTACGCTAACACAACCTGGACCATGTATTGTTGAAACCGGGATACCTGATTCAATTCTTACTGAATAGATATAGTCTGTAGCAGAATCCACTAATCTATGATATCTCTCTTCGCTCCTACCTAAAGCTACTTCAGCTGCTTTTCGCGCAGTAATATCACGTAAAACGCCATCAATCCTGATTAAACGATTCCCCTCATAAATCGGAACAGATTGATCCTCAATAAACAACAGGTTACCATCTTTACATTTCCACCAGTACTCCCGAACAGGAGTATTTTTAAAAACTGATTTTTGTAATTCATTCATAACCGGATCAGGTTCAGAGGGATCCACATCCTGAACTACCTTCTGAAGAAAAGACCAACGTCCCCCAATTTGCTTTAGATCGGATAAAGTATAACCAAATTTTCTTTCAAAGACGGGACTAATATAATCGAATTCACCTGTTTGCCCATTTATGCTATAAATAACATCATCAATGGAGTTTGTTATCATTGATAGTTGTTCTTGAGATTTTTTTAAGGCATCTAACGCTAATTTACGTTCTCTCTTATTATCTGCTTCTGACATTGCGCGTGAAATTGCAGGAATAAGTTTGGACAGTTTTTGTTTTGGAACATAGTCGGTTGCACCTTCAGTAAGCGCTGCTATTGCCGCATCTTCTCCCAAAGTGCCTGAAACAAAAATAAACGGTATATCGGGACATCTTTCTTTCGCAAGTCTTAGTGCAGAAATCCCATCATACATTGGTAAGCTAAAATCTGCAAGAATAATATTGAAACCACCCTTATCAATAGCTTGATCAAATTCTTCGCGTGTTTGCACCACATTAATTTGGAAAATAATTCCAGATGATTTCAACATTGTTTGAATTAGTTCAATATCTTCGGTATCATCTTCAAGCTGCAAAATATTTAAAGATTTTTTCATTTGAATTTATGATTGTATTTTTCTAAAAATGAAGATTAGGATTTATTCTTTTAATACTTCCTGGAGGCGCTTCGTTTATTAATGTCCAGAAGACACCTATTCTTTTAACCGCTTTAACAAATGCTGTAAATTTAACAGGTTTAACAACATAAGAGTTAACTCCCAATTTGTAAGATATCTCAATATCTTTATTTTCTCTGGAAGATGTAACAATTACAACAGGAATAACTTTCATATTAACATCTGATTTAATGATTTTTAATACTTCAATGCCACTCATCTTTGGTAATTTTAAATCAAGCATAATTACAATGGGATTTCCTTCAGCACGAAACGAAAATTTATTCCTATGATAAAGGAAGTCAATTGCTTCTTCCCCATCCCTTACAATTTCAACTTCATCAACAAGATTTAACTCAGAAAGAGCAATAAGAGTAAGTTCAATATCATTAGGATCATCTTCTACAAGAAGAATGCCTTTATTTTTTTCCATGGTTTTTCTCCATTGTTACAATTGGAAGTGAAAAATAAAATGTGGCTCCAACGTTAACTCCTCCTTTTGCCCAGGTTTTGCCACCATGCCTGCTAATAATCCTATGAACATTTGCTAATCCTATTCCAGTACCTTCAAATTCCTCACTACGGTGCAAACGATGGAAAACACCAAAGAGCTTATCAACATAATTCATATCAAAGCCAACTCCATTATCATGAACGTATATAATAATCTCCTTTCCCTCTGCAGGTATAATTCCGATTTCAATTTCTGCAGGTGTGCGTGTTCTTGTAAATTTCAAAGCATTCGAAATTAAATTTACCATAACAATCTGAAGCATTGCCCGATCTCCAATTACAATTGGTATTTCTGAAATACGCCAATTAATTATTCTTCCCTCCATTTCCGGTTGAAATTCACTTATAATCTCTTGTATCATCATATTCAAATCGACTTTCTTTTTAGACATTTCATTTCGTCCCATCCTTGAGAAGGAAAGCAGATCATCAATTAATGCTGCCATTTTTTTAGCCGAGTTCGAAATAATGGTTACGTAATGTATACCTTCTTCATCGAGAGTAGCTTGAATTTTTTCAATAAGTAACTCAAGAAATCCATCAATATGCCGCAATGGTGCACGTAAATCGTGCGATACTGAATATGCAAATGCTTCTAGCTCTTTGTTGGCAGCTTCCAATTTTATTGTTCGATCCAAGACTCTTTGTTCTAATTCGCTATTTAATTTAACTATTTCATCTTCCACCCGTTTGCGTTCGGTAATATCTATAACATATCCTTGGTAATGTGTTATCATTCCATTTTCATCTCTCAGGATTGTAGTATAATCATCAATCCATATTATCTTTCGGTCTTTTCTGATAATGCGGTAAGACTGAATAAAATTTTCTGCGCCGCTTTTGCTATACGTCGATACTTCAATAGCTACACGTTCTGTATCTTCGTTAGGTATGGTGTCTGCATATGGAACTTTGCCCGAAGTCAGCTCTGTGACAGAATAACCGAAAACCTTTTCCACGTTGGGAGAGACATACTCAACAGGCCAGCCTTCCTCATTTTTCCATTTAAATACAACGACCGGACCTTCAATGAACATATTGCGTTCTACTGATAAAATTTTATTGGTAGCTTTTATTTCTATTTCTGCTCGCCTGCGCTCGGTGATGTCAGTAACAATTCCTTCAATTGCAATTGGATTTCCGGTATCATCACGCACTATGATATTCCGTTGATTAAGCCAACGGACTTGTCCTGTTTTATGAATAATTTGATATTCATAAGTTGGAGGCATTTTCCCTTTGATCAGATTTGCCCATTGTTCTTCAAAATATTTATGCCAATCCGGGTGAATTGCTTGTTTGAACAGCAGCGGATTAGTATAAAATTCTTCCGGAGAATAACCAAACAAAGAAAGAGCTGCCGGACTTATATATTCATATCTGCCAGCAGGTATAGACATTCTATAAATTACATCTTGTGCATTTTCAGCTAAGCGGCGGAAACGCTCTTCGCTTTGGCGTAAGGCTTCTTCAGAGCGTTTTCGCTCTGCAATTTCCCATGCCAGATCAGCAAGTAGGGAAATTGCTTCTATATCTTTTTCATTATAGTCCGAATCCTTATTCCCTATTCCCAGAATAGCCATAATTTTTTCACCACGAATAACCGGAACCACTAGTTCACGAATTACTTCAGCGTGCCCTTCTGGCATTCCTTTACGGTTAGGAAGCGATGCATAGTCATTATGAATAATTGGTTTTCGATTATAAACACAATCAACCCAAACACCCGCCTCATCAATTGAATAGTGTAATCCTTTACCTTCGGCTTTACAAAATTCAGCTTTAGTTCTTTTTGACCAATTCTGTAAGATAAGAGATTTCTGATCGTCTTCAACAAAATGATAAAAACCCACACAACTATCGGTAAGTTTTTCTGCTTCATTCAATGTTTCTTCAAGTAAATCATCTAATGAATGCATTACGGCAAACTGCAATAAATATAATCGTGATGCATTTATAGCTTCATTACGTTTGCGTTCTGTTATATCTCGTTCGATACCTGATATACCAATTATATTTCCATCCGAGTTATAAACTGGTGAGATTGTGAGTGATACATTGAATGATATTCCATTTTTCCTTAGTCGTTTTGTTTCAAAATGCTCAATATGTTCGCCTTGTTTTATTTGTTCATAAATTATATTCATTTCATCCAAATGCTGCGGTGGAATAAGAATTGAAATGGATTTCCCAATAATTTCATCTTGTGAGTAATCGTAAATATTTTCTGCGCCTTTATTCCAACTGGTGATAATACCTTCAACAGTTTTACCGATAATTGCATCATCTGAGTATTCAACAATAGCCGCAAGTTGTATGGCACGAAGCTCAGCCTGTCGTCTCTCCTCAACTTCCAGTGAAAGATCTTCAATTATATTTAATGTTGCATTACGTGCTCTATTAAGCTCTATGTTCTTCTCAATTATTTCTTCGTTTATTTTTTTTTGTTCATCAATTAATTTATTAATTCTTTCCTCAGCTAGTTTGCGTTCAGTGATATCAGTAAACATTCCAAAGGAACCATTAAATTTATGATTACTATCGAAGATTGGAGTAGCAGAAGCAATAGTCCACACAACATTTCCATCTTTGCGGTAAAAGCGACGTTCATAAGTCTCAGCAATTCCTTGTCTACGATTTGCAATGATTTTTTGATGATCTAGTACGTCGCTGGTGAATATAAAATCAGTAAAGGGTCTTCCATATATCTCTTCGGTTGCATAGCCGAGTAATTCCGCCATCCGGTTATTAACAAAATTTGTTCTATCTTCTTTATCTACACCCCATATTCCTTCTAAAGATGTATCAACTATATAACGGTATTTTGCTACGCTTTGCCGAAGTAATTCCTCGGCTTTATTCCTTTCTTCTTCGTGTATGTTAACTTGCGTCAGCATTTTATTAAAGCTTTCATACAATAATCCGATTTCATCAGATCCCTTTTTTTTTACACGATGTGAATAATCTGCCTCTGACACAATTTTATTTGTGGTATTGGTTAAATCTAAAATTGGTTTTGATATAACGGTTTGAAGTTTTGAAGCAATAAAATATGATAGAACCAGTAGTCCTAAGATTAATGCTATTGTCTGAGCAAATTGCTGATTGATTTTTTCAGTTAAAATATCTGTGGATGCTTTAAGGTATACAGTACCATATTTAACACCCTTATACATAATTGGATGAAAGATTTCCAGGTTGTTTTTATTAAAAATATATTTTTCTTTTGTGTTGATGGATGCTGGAAGTTCTTTATCACTTTCCTTTTGATATGAGGCAAACAAATCATTTTTCTCATCATAAATGCCACCAGTAGAAATTGATGGTATGGTCGCTATTTTTTTTATAACATCAGCAGCTACTTTATTATCTCTAAATGAAAGAGGGGCAATACAATACTCGCCAATTAACCTCGCGTTTATTATTGTATTATTAACCATATCCTCTTTATATGTATTTATATTACGAATAGTGACTAAAGTAGAGCCAACACCAATCGAAATAGCAGTTGATAGTAGTATTATAATTATTAATTTATTTTTAATAGAAATATTTTGGAAGAATTTCATTATTAATTTTCCTCGGTATTTACATTTTTTGAAAGATTAAGCAATAAAGTACTGACGTAAAGTTCTGATTGTTGTAAAGCGTTCTTATTTATTTCAAAATATATATGGTTTCCCTCTGTAAACAGAGTTATTAATACACCCCTTTTTGCATATTCGATCTCATCACTTATTGTAAGGATAGGCTTATTTTCTGTATAAGATATTATTTGATTAATTCTGTTATTTCCTGATTTTGATATAAATAGAAGGTTACAATGGGGGATTTCATCCAAAGTTGAAATATTCCTTATCTCAACTTTCTTGCCTTTTATTTTTTGCCTGGAGTACATTTCGATAATAATTGATTTAAATGGACAATCACCTATTAAACCTATTACAAACGGTTTATTTGCATCTTCCATATTAACTTCAGCCGGCCAATCTATAAAGCGTGTAAACTTCTCCAGAAAAGCAGCTTTCACCTCATACTCACTATATTCTTTTGGTTGGGCAAAAAGACAAAGCGGCAACAAGTAAACAAATAATGCAAGTATACCATTTTTAATTATCATAGAATTTATCTCATCACCAGTAACTCAATAAAAATTTTTAACCGACAACCTTGATTGTTTTGCAACATCTAAAAATGAATTGATCCACTTATATAAAAACTTCTTCCTTCTTCTAAAAAGCAACTGGGATCCGACTGCCTGACATCGGGATAAAGATTTTTCCTATCAAACAAATTATGGATAGAAAGTGAAAAATCGATTTCCGGCAATGTGGGAAATTTTATCCGGCTCGCAAGAAATGTAAAATTAAAACAAAGATATTCCGGAACAGTAATAATATTATTCTCAAGATTCTCATTTAAAGCAATGCTCTTAGTTTTATCTGTGTACTTTCCATAAAGACTGAGTGATAATTTTTCCATTATACTATAAACTAAACCAAATCCCAGTTTATTTTTGGCAACTTCCAGAAAGTCAGCATCATCCGGATTATTTTCGTAATTATACCAGATATTTCCTTTTAGATTATTATACTGCCATCTGATCATTGCCTCCAATCCATCTACTTTTTTAGTACCTATGTTAATCGGATTTCCATTTATTCCCAATCCTTGAATAAGGCTTGAAGCATGATTACGATAATAAACCAATTGTCCAAAAATATTCTCAACAGGATTTAGATGGATGGAGAATTCCCAGGTTTTTATTTTCTCTGGTTTTATCTCTGGAGTGGCTTGCATTTCGAACATTGTTGGTTCCCTGAATGCTGCTCCGTAAAGAGTTTTAACCACCAAACCTTTTATAACTTGAAAATACAGACCGCTTCTTATGTTGGTTATACTTCCGTAAATATTATGATAATCGTATCTACCGCCTAAAGTTATTTGAAGTCTATCATCAAAAAATGAATGCTGGTCCTGCAGATAGATAAATGTTTTACTCTGATCTAAGTATGGTTTCAAACTGGCAAAATAACCTTTAGGCGGATAAAGATACCTGCCCACAATTGGCTTACCCAAGGTGCTGTCTGTACTGCTCAAACCAGTAAAAGCAGGTTCACCTATATTTACATTGTAATAACCAATTCCTGCAATTAGATAATTAGGAATACCCTTGGGGGTAATATCGAATTGTACTTTAATAGTGTGTGATTTGCAATCTTCAATATTGAACACACCAAGGTAAGGAGGATTGTCCCCCTCATCAGATCTATTTTGAAAACGAATATAATCATCTTCATCTTCCCGGAAGGCATCAACAGTTAATTTCATTGGGAAGGGATCAAATTTCTTTTCAAACCTCAAGTAAGTTAAAAGTTGTTCTGAGATGTAACTAAAATTAGTAAAAGAAATTTCAGGATTTTCAATCCCGCCGCCGTCCTCATCTCTTAGGAAATATGTACCAGCTTCGATATTGGCATCACCACTAATGGAATAATTCAAATTGATATTTGCATTATAAGCCCTGTTATTGTCTCTATAAGGATTTCCATTATCGAGCATCCTATTTCTTAACTGTTGGTTATCGTACGTGTATTCTGTAGTCCGTATAAAATCAGTAAAGTCGGGTCCATTCTGATTAAAAATAGTTCCGCTTAGGGTAATGCCCAGGTCATTCTTTTTAGTAATTACATTCAAACTTAGTTGCTTACTATCGAATACCTTATCCGCGCTTCCTAGGGAAAAAGAAAGATCTGAAAACTCTTCCGTGTTAGTACTACTTTTTGTAATAATATTAATCACACCAGTAAAGGCATCTGCCCCATATAAAGCCGAAGCCGGTCCCTGGATTATTTCAATTTGTTTCACGTTGTTCAAAGTGTATTGAGATGCAATATAACATTCACCTGACCATAACTTATTCATTTGGCGGCCATCGATCAATATTTTTGTTTTCGACCAGTTCTCCGCAAAACCTCTCTGCCCGCCCTGGAGATTAGAATGCGCACTAGCATATTCAATTCCCGGAAGATTCTGCAGAACATCTTTCAGATCACGGTAACCATACTGTCTTATATCTTCTTCTGTGGTAACATAAATAGTAGCCGGAGCTTCAACCAACTTTTGCATTCTATTAGAAGCAGTAATAACTTCAACATTCATCAATTCTTCAATTGTCATTTCTTCCAATGTTTTTTCCTGTGCGGATATACAAATAGGAAATACAGATATAAGAAATATCAAAACAAGTATAGTATTAAATACTGTTTTGCAATTATTATTTTTCATTTCTTCATCTCCTTTAGTAAATTTTTTTCTAAATACATTACACAACCACTTACACAATGAATAATAAAAATCAAACTGTTTCAACGAATAAACAATTTTACACACTATATTTAATGTTTAACCTTTCTTAAAAATTAATAACTAAATATATACGTCATACTTTTGGGATTTTCCTTCTTTTTCAAGGAGTAAATTAATTTCTTTTTTTAACTCAATCATTTTTTCTTCTCTTCCGATCATAAGTTTGTTGGAACGATTGATTTCATCCATCTGCTCTTTCAATACTGCTTCAGCATGCTTGCGTTCAGTAATGTCGCGTACTAAAGCCAGATTATAACCCTTCCCATCATACTCAAAAAAATTAGCACTAATCTCAACAGGAAAAATGTGGCCATCCTTAGAACGGTGTTGTCCTTCGAAAGTAAGCGAACGATGTGTTTTGAGATCGTTCCAATGGCTTAACCATCGGCTTGTTGGAAAATCGGGATCAACATCGTACACATTCAGTTCAAGTAATTCATCTCGAGTGTATCCCAGGCTATTACAAGCGTCTTCATTGACATAACGAAAGCGGGCATTTTCGTCAATCAGAAATGCGGTCTCGCGTACATGGTTTAGAGCGAAGTCTACCAGTGTTAATTGATGCTCAACTCGCTTGCGCTCAGTAATATCTTCAGAAATACCCAAAAGGTATTGTGGATTTCTTTCAGCATCTAATAGCGGCATCTTTTTAGTATGAAGTATCCTTTTGCCCAAATGTCTTGTTTGAATTTCTTCTTCGGGAATATCAACAAGATGTTTGCCCCTGAGAACCTCTTTGTCTTTGAAAGTAAAAAAATCCGCTTCATATTCAGGAAAGAAATCGTAATCGTTTTTCCCGATCAATTCTTCTCTGGAATATCCAAGCAGTTCTTCTCCCGCCTTATTAAATCTTACAAACCGAAGCTCTTCGGAATCTTTAACAAAAATCATATCCGGTATGTTTTCAACAATGCTATTAAGAAATGCTTCGCTTTTACTTAATCCTTCCATGGTTTTCTTCAACTGCTGGGTCATAAAGTTGAAAGTCTTTGCAAGAATCCCAATTTCATCTTTGGAATTTATCTCAATTATTTGATTCAGGTTTCCCTGAGTAATCATCTCGGTGGTTGCTGTTATTTGCTTAAGAGGACGTGCAATTGTCCAGGCAATCAGAATACCTACAAGACCAACAATTATAGTTATAGCTAAACCGGCAATCCCCATAATATTTGTCATTATGATTCGTCCACCGCTTAATACGGTACGGTAGGTCTGAAGTTCATCCTCATATACACCGGTACCAATTACCCAATCCCAAGGCGCATAGTAAGCAAGCCTGACAACTTTCCAGCGCGGCATATGCTCGCCGGGGTTCTGCCACCGGTAACGTTCAGTAGTTAATTCGCCCTGCTGTAAAGCAACTGTTTTATTAATAATTTCCTTAATGACATATCTGCCATCGCTATCCTTGTTTTCCCAGATATCTTCACCGTCTCGTTCACCTCTTTGTGAAATTAAATAGTGACCTTTTTCTTCACCCTTACCTCCCAGGACATAAACATAACCAGACTTACCAACCTTGGTTTTTAAGATTGCCTGCCGTATCCGTGATTCCACAGTTTTTTGTTTAACACCAACATAAAGCATTCCCACAAGTTTTCCTTTAATGTCTTTTATTGGTTCATAGGCTGTAAGATACCAGGCATTAACTACGTAGGCGCGTCCATGATAGGTTCTATTATCTAATATAGTGCTTATTACAGGATTCGATAGACCATCGGGATTAACAGCAGGAATATATGTACTAACAGCGCGTTTTTTGTTATCTGAAGTTTTAACAGTAGTAGCAATACGCATCATATCGCCATCATCATTAATGCGTTGGAAGATTGTAGCAGATTCACCCACCAATTTTGTCACTTCATCAACTAAATAATTACCAATATTAGATTCAGATGATACATCTACCGGTTGACTGCCTATTAGCATTTGGCAGATTTGAATTTTTTTTGGTTTGCTTGTAAACTGATTTGTTGCTACTTGGGTTACGATTTCATTTGACAGGCTTACAGAACCCACATTGGCAAGCATACGCCGGGCAACGTTCAGGTTATAATTAACCTGCTGCTGTACAGCTTCATCTTCTGTGCGGACAAGATTGTAAACTCCTTGGGTAATATGATCCAAATCAGCGTTAATTAATTGATCGACCTCGCTCTGAGCCAATTGGTTATACTCACCGCTTTGCCAGACAACTAATATAACAAGTGCAACCGCAGTAATGAATGCACTGCCAGCTGCCAGTAATGAAACTTTAATATTTAGTTTAAGGTTTTTAATTATGCTTAACATAAATAACCCACTTACATTATTATATTACTAAGTACAACAATTAAGGAAACTATAATAAAGTGATAGATAAACCTGTCTGCATCAACAATTTTGAGATTATCTTCTACTAATAAAATAGTCATACAAACCATACTTTTACTCCTTATGGAACAGTAAAATAGAATGTTGTTCCTTTTCCCTCTACGCTTTCTACCCAAATATTTCCGCCATGTTTTTCAATAAATTCTTTGCAAATCAATAAACCAAGGCCGGTACTGGGCTCTCCTTCAGTACCTACTCTGTTTGTTTTAACATCGAGCCGGAACAAATTATCAACCATTGTACGGCTCATTCCAATTCCAGTATCTTTTATTGAAATTTCGACTCCAGCATCATTCTTTGCTTTTGCTAAAAGACTTATTTTCCCTCCTTTGGGTGTAAATTTCACCGCATTTGAAACAAGGTTCCGGATTACTGTTTGAAGAATGTTTCCATCTGCAAAAACCTTTAAGTTGTCCGGGATATCGTAAGTTATTTCAATCTCCTTATTTTTAACGGGTTCCTGCATTATTCCTATACATTCATTTACAATTGGAAGCAACTGTATTAACTCCGGGTTAAAAGGAATTAATCCTTGTTGCATTCTTGCCCATTGCAACAGGTTTTCGAGCAATCGGAAGAGTTTGGTGGCTGAGTTTCTCATATTCACTGAGAACTCCTGTATTTCATCCATTGTTAAACTTGGTAGATCTTCTACCATTATTTCCGTCAAGCCCAACAAAGTATTGAAAGGGCTGCGCAGATCGTGAGCAATGATGGAGAAAAATTTATCTTTTTCAATATTTAATTTTTCGAGTTTCTCTTTAGTTTCAGTGAGTTCTTCTACCATTAAATTTTTTTGGAAAAGATTTTCTTCAATCAGGTTTCTTGAAATTTGCAATTCCTCATTGAGTTTCTGAAGCTCCATTTCCGCTAATTTTTGATCTGTAATATCATTAAAGAAAGCAAATGAGGCTGGCTGCTCTTTCCAACTGAACTTAACTGCACTTACTTCTACCCATCGTAGTGTTTTATCTTTTTTTACAATTCTGAATTGATATCTTTGTTCTGCATTTTCTCCTGACATACGTTTTAGATAATTAGTTAAAACCTTGTCCCGGTCTTCCGGGAAAACAATATCGAGAAAATCCATACATAGAAGTTCATCGGAGCTATACCCTGAAAATTCCATTATCATTGGATTGAAGTATCTAAATTTGTTTTCTTGCAATACTGCAATGCCTTCCAGAGCTGTTTCAAATAAGAGCCTGTGTTGTTCTTCGCTTACCCGCAGCTTTTCTTCCATCCGCTTGCGTTCGGTTATTTCTCTTAATATTCCAACAGCATTCCATTTGCTGTTAAGTTGAAATGCAGAAACCGAAAGCTCAATAGGAAATTCAGTTCCGTCTTTTCTTAGAGCTTCAAGTTCCAATGTTCTGTTAATCGCATCGCCTTGTCCCGTAGTTCTAAAATGTTCAAATCCTTTCCTATACGATTGCAAGTATTTTTTGGGGGCTAAAAGTGAATGCATTTCTTTACCGATTGCTTCATGAGAAGTATATCCGAGAATTTTTTCAGCAGCGTTATTCCAGTAAGATATTTTTCCATCATTATCCATCATAATTATAGGATCAAATGCCGCCTCAGCCAGCTTTTTCATTTTTTCTTCGCTTACCCGCAGGGCCTCTTCCGCTTGTTTACGTTTAGTGATGTCGTGAATAATCCCAACAATACGATGTATTCGACCGGTTTCGTTGCGCACTGGAATAAGTGAGGATAGAAATATGCGCTTTCCAATGGGCAGATTTATTTCTGTTTCCTCTTCGAAAGGGCATTCCATTTCAACACAGTGTCGATATTTAGCAATGACTATATTGGCGGATTCTTCAGGTACTGTTTCTTCAATAAATTTTCCCTGTATTAAGTTGCGATCAGTACCTGTTAATTCTAAAAAAGAATTGTTCATTTCAAGATTGCGGAAACGACCGTCTTCAGTAACTTCGAGCAAGAATATACCATCGGAAATATTATCGAATATATAACGGTATTTTTCTTCGCTTAATTTAAGAGCTTCTTCCTTTATATGTTTTTGTTCAAGGAGCTTACGTACTGCTCTATTTTTTGATTCACGTAATTCTCGTTCAAATGCCGGAACCAGGCGGTGCATATTATTTTTCATAATATAATCATGTGCCCCGGCTTTCATAGCTTTCACTGCGGTTTCTTCACCAATTGTACCAGAAATAATAATGAAGGGTATGTCATAGGAAGATTTTTTTAATATCGCTAACGCTTCTAATCCGTTGAATCGTGGCATGTTGTAATCCGAAAAGATGATGTCCCATGTTTTTTCTTTGAGAGCCATTTTTAATGTTTCAGCATCTTCAATACGCTCATACTCAATATCGTATCCGGCTTTTTTAATTTGATGCAACATCAATAGTGCATCCTCTTCCGAATCTTCTATAATCAATATTCGCAATATTGTTTTCATAATTATTGTTCCTCATTTTAGTTGAGAAATATTCATAGAGTAATAACCCGTGCAATTCAAGACAACCGTTCGCCTCAACAAAATTGAGATTATCTGCTACTAATAAAATAGTTTTACAAATCATGCTATTATTCCTTATGGAATAGTAAAATCAGAGTGTTATACCATTTTCAACTGAACAATTCAATCATATATAAGAACAACTTGTTTTTACTACATTAGTACATCATACTTTTTGGGTTTACCTTCTTTCTCAAGCAGCATGTTAATTTCTTTTTTCAATTCAATCATTTTTTCTTCTCTGCCAACCATTAATTTATTGAAGCGATTGATTTCGTCCATCTGGTCTTTAAGTTCTTTTTCTGCCTGTTTACGCTCAGTGATGTCTGTAAAAGTCACAATCACTTGTAATATTTCATTTTCTTTACTAAAAACAGGATCTGCATTTACAAGCACCCAGATATTGTCATTCAAATTTGGCCGATGTACTCCTGCTATTAAATTCCTTAGAGATTGATGTGCAGCAAATACTTGATTAACCGGGTGTTCATCAACGGGCATAACAGAACTATCTTCCCTAAAAAAATGCCAATCTGGATCGATTGCTGTTTTACCCAGCAATTGATCTTCAGTTAGTCCAAGTAATTCTTGCGCCTTTGAGTTGCAGGTTAATATTCCGGTATCGGTCCCATGAACAATAACAGCTACCTGAATTTTCTGAATTAATGTTCGGTATTTTTCCTCGCTTGCTCGAAGTGTTTCCTCTACCTGTTTGCGCTCTGAAATATCCCTCCCTTCGGGAATTAAGAGAACAACAATACCGTTTTCATCCATTACCGGCTTAATCGAAAAATCTACGTAATACATCTTTCCATCAATACCAATATGATAAGCCTCGAAACGTATGAATTCACCGTTGGCTGCTTTCTGTATAGACACGCGTAATGTTTCCTGAAGTTCAGTGGAATGGTTCCACCAGGGAGTATCCCACAAATATTTGCCGAGGACATCGTCTTCTTCGCATCCAATTACTTCCAACGCAATTTTATTTGCTTTAAGCAGTTTCCCATCGGGTGTCATCAAACCCATTAATTGAAAAGTATGTTCAAAAACAGCACGGAATTTACCTTCACTTTCTTCCAATTTTCTTCTTGCTTCTTCAAGGTCTTCAAGCATATTTAAAAGCGCTGCCGATTTTTCCTCAAGATACTCCAATTGTTCATGTAACTGAGGATAATAAGTTTTCCGGAAAGAGTGTTCACCTATTCCAATTAATTTTTCTTGTATTGAATATTCATTTTCTTTTAAATCAGAGTGCTCGTTCATAAATTGCCTTTATATCTTCTAATTTTGGTACTCGTGGATTGGTTGCTAAACATGGATCTTTAATAGCATTATATGCCAATTGCTCCAAATCCATTTTGCTTACTCCTAATTCTCCAAGTGTAATATTAATTCCTGCATTCTTTTTAAGTTCTGAAATTTTTCTAAGGATGGCAGATTTTCTATCACCCGGATTCATTTTTTTCAACTGAAGATTAAGAGATTCTCCAATATTTGAATATCTTTCCGGAGCGTCCTCAAAATTAAAATCAATAACATGTTCTAACAAGATAGCATTACAGCTACCATGAGCTAAGTCCAATAAACCTCCTAGGCTATGCGCCATACTATGAACCAATCCTAAACTGGCATTAGAAAAAGCTACCCCTGCAAGCAAGCTTGCCATCATCATATTATTTCGATACTTCATATCTTCAGGATTGTTTAGCACTTGAATTAGATTTTCGTTTATTAAACGGATAGCTTCCAAAGCCACCAGGTCTGTAACAGGTGAACTCATATTAGAAACATAAGCTTCACACGCATGAACTAATGCATCCATTCCCGTTGATGCAGTGAGTTCGGACGGCATAGTGGTTGTGGTTTCCGGATCTATTAAAGAAACATCTGGTATTACAGTTTTACTGATAACAGCAATTTTAACTTTTCTAGAGGAATCAGTTATTATTGCAAATTGAGAAATATCTGCTGCTGTGCCGGCTGTTGTTGGAATGCAGATTAAAGGAGGACCGGGAATTGACACTTCATCTACTCCCTCAAACTCAAGAATGTTTTTGTCATTAGTTGAAACAATTCCAATACCCTTTGCACAATCCATCGGGCTTCCACCGCCAATTGCAACTATTATATCGCAACCATTTTCTTTATAAACCTTTACTCCTGCCATAACTTCATAATCCTTGGGATTTGGCGTTACATCCTTAAAAAGAACATATTGAATTCTTTCCAGCATTAAATTTTCCTCCACTTTCTTAACCCAACCAGCCTGTATAATACCAGGATCTGTTACAAGCAATACTTTTTTTGCACTAAAATTTTTAATATGGCGGTTAGTTAAATTTATAGCCCCTTGTCCATAAATGAATTCCGGAACAATAAATCTTCTTAGGTTTAACAGGTTTTCACTTTTCATCTTTCTCTATTCCTTTCTAAATGGTTTTGTCTCAAGTTCAGTTATTCGTTTTTTTAATTCAATCATTTTTATTTCCCTACCGATTGTTAATCTTTCAAATCTTTCAAGTTCTTCTTTCCTTTTTTTCAGTGCTTCCTCGGCCTGCTTGTGTTCAGTTATGTCGGTAAACATTGCAAAAGAACCAATATATCTTCGCTCATCATTGATAATAGGTGTAGCTGAAACATGAGTCCACAATGTTGCACCATCTCTGCGTTTAAAGCGGCGTTCATAGTTTTCTGATAATCCCTTACGCCGGTTCTCCATTTTGGTTAGATGATCAGGTATATCTTCACTGAATATATAATCAGTATAGGATCTGCCTATCATTTCCGTTTCAGAATAGCCAAGCATTTCAGCCATTCTATTATTGATAGTAATGGTAATGTCATCTGGATTAAGCATCCAGATACCTTCATTTGCAGTGTCAACGATACGTCGATATTTTGTTTCGCTCTCCTGCAGGTTGATATATGCTAAAAAACTGGTTAGAGCATCGGAAATCCTTCTACTTATTTCCTTGAATAGCTTTATTTCATTATTAGTCCAAATTCTTGGATAAGAACATTGATGTATTCCAAATGCCCAAGGTTTTCCTGTCTTAGGATAAAGCGCGACCATCATCATGGATTTTACTTTAAATTGTTCTGCACTTACTTTGTTAATTGGTTTTTCCGTTCCACTTATATAAATAATAGGATTAGGTGAATCCAAGACTTCTTTTAAATTTTGAGCCATATCAGACGGCATTGGTAAATCCACATTTAAAATTCCAGCCCCCGGATATTCGGGTTTAGTAATTTCCATTGGTACACGAAACAATGAAGCCTTAGGATCACATGGATAAAAAAGCCATGTCCTATCACAATCAAATATTTTGAGAACGGTTGTCAGAACATCGTTCATCATTTGTTGGAGGCTATTTGTTCTCAGTATAGTCTGGTTGATTTTATCAAGACTTTCAAAGAAGCGAAGATTTGCCTGACGTTCTTGCTCAACAAGTTTACGTTCAGTTATGTCTTGTATGAATGCGGTGATTCCGACTACTTCGTTTTTTTGATAAACAGGATTCCAAAAAAATTCGTAGTAAATATTTTTATCGGGTTGATGTTGGATTTCCGAAAACGATTGCCCGTTTAATGCAAGATCAATACTTTGTTTGGCTAGCATTCTTAGTTCATTTATGTTCATACAATCCAACAGATTCATTCCAATTTTAATATCAGCATTCCAAATCTGTTTCATCTCTTTGCGATGTTTTTCATTGAAAGCAGTATAGCAATAATTCCTATCCAGCGAAAAAATAATTATATCACCTGAACTATTAATTATAGCAGAAAGAAATATATTTTGAGTTTCTAATATTTGATTTATACTTTCAAGTTCAACCGGTGCATTTCGCTGTTTAAGATTTAGTTTAATAAGATTAATATTACTTTGTTCAACTATATTCTCAGGTTCATTCATAGTCTTAGGGAATTTTTTTTTCTTCATTTTTAACCAACCTTTTATATTAGTTAAAATTATCTAATGATTTATCTTTCTCGGATAATCACAGATTTTCTTTGATCTATCAAAAGTATAATTTGGGGAACAATATATGGTAAGTTCGTCTGTTGATTTCGGAACAAGTAATAAAAGACGACAGGAGTAAAATAATCTCTTTTTATTTCCTTTAGTATGTTGTACAGCAGAGAGAGTTCCAGATTTTTTCTTAATGGAAACATAGAAACTCCAAAAAAAATATAATACTAAAAGAAGATTTTTCTGCTTCAAACAATTAAGTAAAAAGTTTCTTCAAATACAATACATTTTAGATTATATTAAACATATATCTGTTTTACTCGATCTTCTATTAACAAATGCCCCAGCTTTTGGAATGGTATTTTTAAGCATTTAGCAGATAAATACTTTTTATTAAAAATATTTCACTTGCACTCAAATTCAGATGTGGTATGGAGAAGGTGATGATATGATTTTTATTGACGGAGATAAATTACCAA
>CAZIDB010000051.1:0-2958 GCA_964537965.1 uncultured Melioribacter sp.
TAAAATTTAAAGGTAAACAGCAATAAAATTGTTTAGTGATTTACTGAAATTTTCAAAGATCTTTAAGTACATCCACAACCTTGTCAAATTCATTTGATTTATCAAAGAAATAATCAGCTCCCGAATCCATGCATATTTTTCTGTACTGGGGAAAAGAATAGTTGGTTAGTATTATTACTTTAGTATGCAGAAATTTTTCCCTGATGTTTTTTAGTACATCTAACCCGCTTCCACCCGGCATACTTATATCAAGAATAACTATGTCCGGTTTCAACTCTTCAATTATGTCAATTGACTTTTGAACATTTTCTGCCTCACCGACAATGTTTACATTTTTCAATTCTCCGATCATATGAGATAACCTTACACGAACAACCGGAGAATCATCAGAGATCACTAAGTTCATGATTCTTAAACTTTGTGAAGGCTTTATATTTTTATACATAAACAATTCTTCTTAAGATAATTTTTCTACATTAATCCGGGTTTCAAATGATACTGATTCTATTGAGTTTCTGTTTGAACCGGCGTCTAATTAACGATAGCTAATATTACAATTAATGTCCATATAAAAATCTTTAAACCGGGTAGGATAAAGTTGATTTATTTTGTAGGGGATTTTCTTACAGAATATTGAAGTGATGATAAACCGGGATAAATGAGTAAAAGTAAAATCTCACATAAAAAAGAAGGATAAGTGAATTGAATTGTCCGGTTAAACAAAATAAGCAGATTAACTATTCTTAAAATTGTGATTTCTTATCAGACAAGTTTATTCGTAATTGCGTAATGGGTTATTTCTGCATTTGTAGTGAACTTCATTTTTTCCAAAAGACGGGATCTGTACGTGCTTACGGTTTTAACGCTAAGCGCAAGTTCATCCGCAATTTGCATTGGAGCTTTGCCGGAAGCAATCAACCTCATAATTTCAAACTCTCTGTTGGAAAGATTTTCGTGCGGAGGTCTATCGGAATTATTATCTACATCGTTCATAAGTATTTCAACAATCTGCTGGTTAATATATTTGCCGCCATTCATAATTCTTTTTAAAGCATTTACAAGTTCTTCCGGTGCGCTGTCCTTTGTTAAATAACCTGCTGCTCCTGCTTTTAATGTTCTTAAACCAAACTGTTCTTCAGAGTGTACAGTTAAAACCAGGACTGGAAGTTTAGGCCTGACTTTTTTTATCTCTTTTAGAATTTCTATACCGGACATACCCGGCAATGATATATCAAGAACAACAGCATCCCATTTTTTTTCAGCAATCATATCTAAAACTTCTCTTCCATTAGCGGCTTCTTCGCAAGAAAATTTATTACTGTCTTCAAGTAAAATTTGTTTTAATCCTTGTCTAACTACAGCGTGATCATCGCAGATTAATACTTTGTGCATAAATTACAACTCCAATGGTTTAAGCTTAGAATCGGTTAAAGGAATTATTACAGACACAGTTGTTCCTGGATTTGAAGCAAATATCTTAAAATTCCCATTAAAAAGTCTTGCTCTTTCTTCCATACCTAATAAACCAAACGACTTATGGTTTTCAATTTTATCATTCACAATTCCTTTTCCATTATCTTTCACGGTTAAATTAACTTCATTATCAGTAAAAGAAAGAGAAACTTTTACTTCGGATGCTTCCGCATGTCTTGTAATATTTGTAAGTGTTTCCTGGAAAATTCTGAATATAGCAGTTGAAATATCATTGGATATTTCAATATCCGCAGGCAGTTCTTCTATTGTACATTTAATTCCGGTCCTGTTTTGAAATTCCTGAGCCTGCCACTCAATAGCTGCCGGTAATCCAAGATAGTCAAGAACACCGGGTCTTAGCTCAGAAGCAATTTTTCTAACCGATGTTATTGTTGCATCAATAAGCGAATCCATTGTAGAAAGTTTTTGCTTAATTATATCAGCATTGTCAACCGGCTTCTGTAGTTTTTTTGCTATCCAGGATAAATCCATTTTCAAACCGGTAAGCGCCTGCCCAAGCTCATCGTGTATTTCCCTTGCAATTCTTGTTCTTTCCTCCTCTCTTGCAGATTGAAGGTGGGCAGACAATCGTCTTAATTGTTCTCTTGAATTCTTAACCTGGAATTCTGCCGCCTCTATCTTTTGGTATGCTATTGAATTTTGTATAGCAGTAGAAGCAGTTTGAGAAAGTAACGAAAGCTTCTCTATATCTTCATTTGTAAATACGGCGCCGTTTTTTTTATTGTCAATTTTTAAGAAACCTAAAACTTCAGATTCGGAATCTAATATAGGGGCACAGATAGTATTAAAAATATTAAATTTATCACACAAGTTTTTGCAGGCTATCGGGTCGTCCTGTGCATTATTTGTTAAATATACTTTCTTATTTTTTACAACATAACCAGGAATTCCTTCCCCAGGTAGCCATTCATACTCAAACATTTCCGGTACAAGGTTATGAAAATATTTTTTACTTATAAAACAATCACCAACTCTAAGTCCTGCGACCCCACTTTCGCAATCAAGCAATTTTATACCTTCCTCAACAAGGTAATCCATAGCCTGCTCTACGTTTAACTTTGAATTTAGTTTTTTACCAGCCATTAAAAGAGTATGTAATGTATTCTCATAATTTTTTCTCCTGGTGATGTCGCTTGCATTAACAATAATTCCGTCAATTGCCTGCACGTCAATTAAATTCTTTAAGTTGATTTCAAGGTAACAGTAGCTTTCATCCTTTTTCTTAAAGCGAATTTCCGTGGTTATTTTCTGTTTCTTTTCTTTTAGTATGAATTCAAATTTTTCAGTTACCTGCTTCCTGTCTTCAGGGTGAATGTAATCGATTACCGGTCTGTTGAACAATTCAGATGCATTATAGCCAAGCACATCTTTAATTGAAGGGCCTAAATATTTAAATGTAGAGTCCTCATTCAAAATTACTTTTACATCAAATTCATTTTCAATTAAAGAATGGAAATATAATTC
>CAZIDB010000051.1:3058-24584 GCA_964537965.1 uncultured Melioribacter sp.
TGCTCGGTAATTTTATGCTCAACTAACGAAGCCAGATTTGCAGAAAGATATTTAATTAAGTTAACAAGTTTTTCATTTTTGGGGCTGGATTCGTAAAGATAAAATGCAATTATTGCAACAGTCTTATTCCTTGAAACAATCGGTGTTACAAAATATGTGTTAAGGTTAGTCTGACGTATTTGTTTGACCCTAAAAAAATTCTTATTGTTGCCAATATCCTGAATCCATTTTTGTCTTCTTGTTTTCCAAACGGTTCCCAGGATTCCCTTACCAAATTTTCCTTTATGGTTTTTCGTTTTATAAGAATAGTTCTGTACTTTCAAATCCTTATTGAACCATTCGGCGATACGAACAATTGATTCCTGGTATTTATCTAATATCCATGCCTCACCCATAGGGAGGCCGGCAAAATGGCAAATATATTCAAGCGTTATTTTAAATGATTGTTCAATATCTGCAATCTGGTTGTATGCAAAGACAAGATTCTTTAAAAGTTTTAATTCCTCATCCGCTTCTTTTCTTTTATTAATATTTCTTACCGTACAGAGAATAATATTATTTTTCTTAAGGGGAATTGCATTAAGTGAAATCCAGATGAAGTTACCTGGTTTAGTATTAAAACGGAATTCAAGATTTGATAAAGAGTTACCGTCAAAAAGATGATGAATAGCAGTTTCAAAAATCAAAAGATCATCTTTATAAATAATCTCCTCGATTTTTTTTGCCAAAAATTCTTCTTCCGAATAACCCAGAATATTTTTTACGTTTTGGTTTATCCATAAAGGAGTACCATCCTCTATTGAAGCAATTAGGTAAAGGTCATAGGATAATTCAAAAAATCCTTCCAGATCAACTGACGACAAAAGACTTTTATATTTTGGAGGTAAATTTTCCATCATTTAAAATAATATCCGGTAAATAATTTTAACGCAATAATAAATAAATTTCATTAAATATCATATTATGTCTTATTTTATGTTGTACCTTCACTTCAATACAGTTTCTTTCAATATTAGAATTATATTACGGAGAAGCGATTCAAAAAAAAATTAGTTGGAAATAGATTTTATTTCCTTAATTATTTTGTCTGTTGCACCAATATTATGAATGACGTATTCAAGGGAGATTTTTCCGATTTTCCTGCGCAGATCATCCTTGCTTAATAACAATCTGAGATGTTTATAAATCTCATTCTTGTTATTTATAAGTTTAGCGCCGCCAATCTTAACAAGCTTTTGCGCTTCCTGCGAGTTTTCTATTTTTGGTCCGAAAATAACGGGAATACCATAGACTGCAGGTTCCAGCACATTATGAATGCCTTGTTTAAAACTGCCTCCTACATATGCTACATCAGCATAATAATAAAGAGTAAGCAGAATGCCTATCGAATCAACTATTATAACACTTTCATTGTTATAATTGTTCAAATAGGAGAAGCGGATTGTAGATGTTTTTCCTGAAAAATAATTTTCAAGCTTTTCGAGTCGTGAAATTGTTGGTTCATGAGGTACAAGAATCAATAAAAGCTCAGGTTCATATTTCATTAATTTAAGGAAAGCGGGTAAATAAACTTCTTCATCACTTTCCCATGAGCTTCCGGCCACAAATACTTTTTTACCGGAGAAGAAATTTTCCCTGAATAATTTTTTTTCTTTTGCCGCCTGGCTTTTTTGATAGACTCTGTCAAATCGTGTATCCCCAACAGATCTTAACTTTGAATCCGGGATTGAAAAATCCTTGAAATTTATAAGATCGTCTTTTGATACTGTAAGTATTCTTGTAATATCTTTATACAAAGCTTTATGAAAACTCTTTGAGAAAAGAATTTTCCTGCTTGAGTTTTTTCTCATTGTTGCGTCAACCAAAAAACAGGGGATATTATTTTCCTTTAACTGCCATATAAAGTTTGGCCAAATATCATATCGCATCATAACAGCAAGATCTGGCTGGACAGTTTTAATAAATCTCTTTGCTTCGCTTTGTGTATCAAACGGCATGTAAGAAACAATATCTGCGTAAGGATAATTTTTTGAATTCTCGTACCCTGAAGGTGAAAAAAATGTAGCAAGTACGTTGATGTTCTTCTCGGTCTTTATTTTTTCAATAATTGGTTTAGCCTGCTCAAATTCACCCATTGAAGAAGAGTGAAACCAGATTAATTTTTTCTTATTATCCAAAGATATCAATGATAGAATCAAATCCTCGAAAAGTCTCTTCCTGTCTTTAATGCCTTTTCTGATTTTAGGATTGAACAGAGCACCAACACGCAGCAAAAGATATAGAATGGGGATAAAAAAATAATTATATATTAAATACCAGAATAATCTCATAACGTTTTTATAAAATTTGTAACCTCAGAATAAATAAAACCGGGAGTCAATTCCTTCATGCATTTAAAATGTTTTTTAGGACATTTAGCTCTACCAATATGAGAACACGGTCTGCAAGATAATAAATTGTTCTCTAAAATTAAATTTTTGTTTTTATAAGGAGTAAAACCGAATTCCTTTACAGTTGAACCCATTATCATCACTACAGGAATATTAACTGAGCAGGCAAGGTGCATCAAACCGGAATCATTACAGATTATGGCTTTACAATTTTTCATACCTGATGCTGTCATCAGCAGCTTGTCTTCGTTGCAAAAGTTTAATGAGTGAGGGATTAATTGATTCATTTCCTTACAAATATCAGAATCATCTTTTCCGCCAAAAAGAATTATTCTGAATCCGTTTTCAGTTAACTTTTTACCAAGCTCAATAAAATATTCTGCAGGCCATTTTTTTGTGTAATGCCTTGAGCCGGGACAAAGACCAATATAGTTTATACTCTCATCAAGCTTGTTATTAAGTCCTTCGTGTATGAATAATTCCAATCCATTATTATCTAACTTGAAACCAGGAATTGTATGAGCATACCTTTCCGGAATCTGGGGCTCATTTTTTAACCTGTTAATCTTGAAGGTTACAAGTAGAAATTTCTCTATGCTTTTCTTGCCGAATCTAAAAACAGGAACGTTTAATTTATTCGTTAATCTCCTGCTTCTGAAATTATTCTGCAGATCTATTACGAGGTCATATTGATTATCATTAAGTTGGTTGAAGGTTTCTTTTATCTTGTCTTTTTTATAATGTATAAGTGAACTTAAACGCGGATTAAACTTATAAATATCTTCGTACTGCGGTTTAATAAGAAAATCAATGTTCAGTTGCGGGTAATTGTTTTTTAAAGTTCTTACAAGAGGAGTTGTTAGTAAAATATCACCAAGTGAGCTTAAGCGAATAATAAGTACCCTTTTAAGCTGAGTGAAGTTTATATCTTTGACCAAAAAAGCTATATCCTGAAAATTACAATTGAAATTTAGGCATTTATATCAGTTCAATCAACAATGCAGATTGTGGATTTAATAAGAGTTATTTATTTTTGCATTCAATTATTGCATTAAGGAATAAAAAAATGACATCATTACCTCCGCCTAAAACTAAGGTGTTCCCGGCAGATTCAAAGGAAAAGCAGGTTTATAATATTGTAGAGCAACTTGCTGAGAATATTCCGGTTCCTAATGACAGAAACAGGTTGGGTTATTGTTTATATAAATTTGTTACAGGCCAGGGAGATAACCCGGAAATTCTTGTCAGTTCAACAAAAATAAAAATTGTCGGGATGAAAAAGGAAGAATTGGCAAAGAAGATTAATGATGAATTAGAAAAAGCAAAACTTGCCTGAGAAAATTAAATTCATATTGTATTGTTTTTTTTACAAATTTAATAACAGGTAAAAGCAGAAGTCTGTTTAATGCTATTTCCTGGTTCTTCTTTTGTATGCAAGGTCAACAATTCGCTTAAGTGTTTTATTAAAGTTCAATCCTGCTGCTTTACTTGATCTCATAAATCCTGCGTCTTCAGTTAGGTCGGGATTCGGATTAACTTCAAGAACGAATAATTTATTTTCTTTAGACAACCTCATATCTACGCGTGCATAATCCCGGCAGCCCATGGCTTTAAATGCTTTCAACGCTAAATCTTTTGCAGTATTCTCAACTTCAATTGGTAAAACTGAAGGACATATAGCGACAGTAGAATGATAAGCTTCGTGGTAAGGATCCCACTTAGCCTGAAAGCTCACAATGTTATGCAGATAATCCGGCATTCTTGAGAAATCGATTTCGCTTATTGGAAGAACCCTTGGTTTTTTATCCCCAAGTACTGCAACATTCAATTCTCTTCCGTCAATATATTCTTCAATTAATGCGCTCTGGTGCAGGTTGAATAAAATGTTTTCCACTTTGGCAAGAAGCTTTTCGTAATTATCTACAACGGAATCGAATTCAATACCAATGCTTGCATCTTCCATTGTCGGTTTAACAATTATCGGGTAGTGAAGTTTTAATTCTTTCAAGTCATCAATGGTAGATACAATCTGATATTGAGGTGTGGATATTCCCTGCGAATGCATTATACTTTTTGCCATAGCTTTTCTCTGGCATGTACCCAATGCTATCGGGTCAGCCCCTGTATAGGCAACCTTCATCAGTTCAAGCAGGCCGGCAAAATTCATTTCGTAATGCGCCTTCTCATAAAAAATTTCTACAAGATTAAAAACAACATCCGGTGCATTTTTTTTGTAATCTTTCATAAAGAGGTCATAGTCATCTTTTATATTTAAAAGATAACAATCATATCCAACGTCCCTTATTCCCTGGGCCATTCTTTCAAAAGTTTCAAATGGATCTGTATATTCAAGATCAAAATAAGGTTTAAAATCCAGATCTTTCTTCTGAACCTGGTGACGTTCTTTATAATAATCAGGATGTGCTTCGTTAAAAACTAATGCTACTTTCATATTTCTTTTTCTTGTTGAATGAAAGTTAGTGAAAAAAAATAAACGGAAAAAATTCAGATTGATACTATATTGAGTTTAAACCCCGTGATCATTTTGTAAGTAAATGGGCTTAAAAAAGTTGCTTCAATATGTTTTTGTTATCATTAAATATTATCAGAATATATTTTAATGATCGGGAGGCAGTTTAATAACGCACTTTCCTTATTCAATTCCGATTATTATATTAAAGCCGCAAAGAATAAATAAAAATCATAAAACGATATGCATAGATTCCAGGACCTGCAGACAGAAGAATATGCTTTTGGTAAACGCATACAGATGTTCCAGAAGCTTATGAAATTTAAAATCCGAGAGATACTTCTCGTTTCAAGCTTATACGATTCCTACCTGTTTGAAGAAGACGGCAGGTTGTATGAACAGCTAAGAAGAGAATATCTTGGATTAAACCTGAACCATACTCCAGAAATAAACCATGTAACAAGCGCATCGGAAGCACTTGATTTACTAAATGCCGGTGAACATTTCGATCTTATTATAACGACGCTTCACGTGGAGGATATGCACGTTGTTAAATTTGCAAAGTTATTAAAGGATCGCGGGATTAATATTCCTGTAGTTCTTTTAGCTTACGATAACCGTGAACGAAAAGAACTTACAATGAATTATGATATTTCAATATTTGAAAGAGTATTTATCTGGCAGGGTGATTATAAATTATTAATAGCCATAATAAAATGTATTGAAGATAAAATTAATGTTGAGAACGATACACAGAGTGTCGGCGTTCAATCCATTATTTTGATTGAGGACAATGTAAAATTCTATTCATCATACCTGCCTATAATTTATACGGAAATTTTCCAGCAGTCGCAGAGGTTGCTGTCGGAAGGTGTTAATCTTACTCATAAATTTTTAAGAATGCGCGCCCGCCCTAAAATTCTTTTATCCACAACATATGAAGAGGCGAGAGAATATCTTGAGAAATTTTCTGAGTTTGTACTTGGGGTTATTTCTGATATAAACTTTAAAAGAAATGGTAAGAAAGATCCGATAGCCGGAATTACTTTTGCAAAAGAAGTTAAAGAACGCCATGAAGATATACCTATACTTCTTCAGTCAAGTAACCCCAATCATGCCGATACTGCAAAATCAATCGGTGCTTCATTTTTACAAAAGGGTTCACCAAGACTGTTACATGATTTACGCGACTTTATGATTAATAATTTTGGACTTGGTGATTTTACTTTCCGGATTCCAAGCGGTAAAGTAGTTGGAAAAGCTTCTAACCTGAATGAATTAGAGGAACAGTTAAAGTCTGTTCCGCCGGAATCAATTTCATACCACGCCAATAGAAATCATTTTTCGGTTTGGCTTAAAGCAAGAACAGAATTCTGGCTTGCACACAGGCTACGTCCGCAAAAGGTAAGTGATTATTCTTCAATTGAAGATTTAAGACATGATATTATTTCAAGCCTGCAGCTTTATAAATCCTTGCAGACACGAGGCATAATAACGGATTTTGTTAAAGAAACTTTTGATAATGAAAACAGCTTTGCAAGAATAGGCGGCGGTTCGCTGGGCGGTAAAGCAAGAGGACTGGGATTTATAAATACTCTCATAACCAATTTCAATATTACAACAAGGTTTGAAGGAATTGATATTTACGTTCCTTCTGCAGTTGTTCTTGGTACAGATGTCTTTGATCAGTTCATGGAAGAGAACAATCTTATTAATTTTGCATTAACTACTGAAAATGACGATGAGATTACAAATAGTTTTATTAATGCAAAGAAATTTCCTGAAGAGATTGTTAAAAAACTCGGGCAATTTTTAGACTTAATTAAAGTGCCTCTTGCGGTAAGATCCTCAAGTTTACTTGAAGATTCTCAGTTCCAGCCCTTTGCAGGAATTTACCAGACATATATGCTTCCAAATAATCATACTGATTCTGAAGTTCGCCTTAAGGAGTTGTTAAACAGTATCAAGCGGGTTTATGCATCAACATTTTATCAGGCAGCAAGAGATTATATGAAGATAACTTCCTACCGGCTTGAAGAAGAAAAGATGGCGGTAATCATTCAAAAAATGATTGGTTCGGAAAGAAAGGAAGGAAGGTATTATCCTGATTTTGCCGGGGTTGCCAAGTCATATAATTTTTACCCGGTACCTCCGCAAAAATCATCTGATGGGATTG
Source organism: uncultured Melioribacter sp. (assembly GCA_964537965.1). GTDB lineage: Bacteria > Bacteroidota > Ignavibacteria > Ignavibacteriales > SURF-24 > SURF-24. The sequence continues at coordinate 10,095 of CAZIDB010000051.1, forward strand.
CATTGGTTGCGTTAGGATTGGGAAGGACAGTTGTTGAAGGTGGAAACACAGTAAGGTTTTGCCCGAAATATCCAAGACACTTGCTGCAGTTCTTTTCAACTAAAGAAACAATAAGAAATGCTCAGCAGGATTTTTACGCATTGAATTTTAAAAATTATAATGAAGACAGTACTGCTCATCCTGAAGATATTTACGTGGAAAATTACGAGCTCAACAAGTCTGAAGAAGATGGGACATTGTATGCCGTGGGATCAACATATTCAGCGGAGAATGATTCTGTTTATGACGGAATCTCGCGCAGCGGTACAAGAGTCGTAACTTTTGCTCCAATACTTAAACATAAAATCTTTCCTTTACCGGAAATACTGGAACTGATTCTTGATCTTGGACATTGGGGAATGGGTTCTCAGATTGAAATTGAATTTGCGGTTAATCTTAAAACTCCACCCGGTGTGTTAAAAGAATTTGGCTTGCTTCAGATGCGCCCGCTTGTGTTGAGCATGGAAAGTGAAGTACTGTTTTTGAATGATGTTGAACCGGCAAACTGTATCGTTCAAAGCGAACAGGTATTGGGTAATGGTGAAATAAGGGACATCTATGATATTGTTGTTGTTCATATAGATAATTTTGACAGAAGTAAAAGCAGGCAAATAGCTTATGAAGTTGGCGCGCTGAATCAGAAATTGTTAAACCTTAATAAACCATATTTATTAATTGGAGTAGGCAGATGGGGTTCGCTTGATAATTGGCTGGGAATTCCGGTGACGTGGGAACAGATTTGCGGAGCACACGCAATTGTAGAAAGCGGGTTTAAAGATTTTGATGTTACTCCTTCACAGGGCTCTCACTTTTTCCAGAATTTAACTTCATTCAGGGTTGGTTATTTTACTGTTAATTCACATCTTTCAAATGATTTTATTGATTGGAAATGGTTGTCTGAACAAAAAGTGATGGAAGAATTTCATTTTACAAAACACCTTCAGTTTGATTCTCCAATAATCGTTAAAATAAATGGCCATCAGAATAAAGGAGTAATTTTAAAACCGGGATTATAATTTGGAATCAGATGAAAATGTAATTACAAGTACTCTGTTTAATAATCTCAGCGATCCTGTCTTCGTTTGTAATTTAAATTACGGTAAAACTCTAAGTAATTTTATTGAAGCAAACCAAACTGCATGTATTAAACTTGGTTACACCAAAGAGGAATTACTTAACCAAAACCTGCTGTCGCTGACAAACCCCATTTTTGAAAATAAACTTGTCTCAATAATAAATAAACTACTTCTTGAAGGGCAGTACATTTTTGACGTTGAACTGATTACCGGAAAGGAAAAGAATATTTCTTTGGAAATGAATGCCGTTCTGGTTGATGTTTCCGGAAGACAGACAATTATAATGACAGGCAGAGAAATTACAGGAAGACAAAAAGTTGAAGAAAAACTGAAAAGAGCCACCGAACAATTAAGAAACCTTGCAATCCGGATTCAGAAAATAAGGGAAGAAGAAAGAACTGGTATTGCAAGAGAACTTCATGATGAACTGGGACAAGTTTTAACAGTTTTGAAAATACAGATTATACTGCTTCTGAAAAAATTTCAGGTTGAAAATAAAGAGTTAAAAGATAAAGCAGATCTGATTGCTGTTATGATTGACAATGCAGTAGATTCTGTACAAAGAATTACTTCTAAACTACGTCCTAACATACTTGATGAGGTTGGCCTTGTTGCTGCTATTGAATGGCAGGTAAGTGATTTTTCAAAAAATACCGGGCTTACTTTTAATTATATTCACGAAAAAGATGAGTTAACTTTAGATTACGAAAAATCAACGGCTGTTTTCAGAATACTTCAAGAAGCGCTGACTAATATTGCAAGGCATGCAAATGCTTCAAGAGTGAAAATTGAATTGCGTGAATTTAAAGATAACCTGATATTGGAAATAACCGACAATGGAAAAGGAATTACACAAAGCCAGATTAACGACCCGCGTTCGCTTGGAATACTTGGTATGAAAGAGCGTGCGCTTATATTCGGCGGAAATGTTATTATTAAAAGTTCAATGGAAAGCGGCACTACTGTTATTGTTGAAATTCCTATTTGAGTAAAAATTAATTCGGTTTATAAATGATAAAAATTCTAATTGCAGATGACCACTCAATTGTCCGGCAGGGACTGAAACAAATTGTTGCTGAAGAGAATGACATTAACGTATGTGCCGAAGCAGGCAATTCAATTGAATTGTTTGAAAGACTTAATAAACCGGAATGTGATATTGTTATACTTGATATCAATATGCCCGGTAAAAGCGGAATAGAAATTCTAAAAGATATAAAACTATTAAAGCCGGATTTACCTGTACTTATTTTGAGTATGTACGGTGAAGAGCAATACGGTGTAAGAGCTATTAAAGCAGGTGCATCCGGGTATCTGAAAAAAGTAAGTGCTCCAGAAGAGCTTGTTAAAGCAATCAGAAAAATAATCTCCGGCGGAAAATATATTACCCCGGCCCTGGCGGAAAGGTTGGCTGATTCACTGGAGAATTATAATAAATTACCACACGAAATATTATCTGACCGCGAATATGAAATCATGTGTAAAATTGCTTCAGGCAAAACCGCCGAGGAAATAGCTGAAGATTTATCAATAAGCGTACATACTGTTTATTCATATAGAAACCGTATTTTTGAAAAAATGAATTTCAAATCCAATGTTGACGTTTCCAATTATGTATCGAAAAATAAGTTGGAAGATTAAGCATGAATATGTTGCCTGGACTTTAGAATACTGAGCGCAATTATGGTGTAATAATTTTTATTACACTACTTTCATAATAATTACTCTTTCCGGTTGAAACATCAAAAACTAACTTGCTGCCGTTATTAATTTATTCCGAACAATTACATCACCAATCAGGAGGCATTAAAATGTCCGATTACGTAAAAGAATTAATGGCAGAAGTGAAAGCTAAAAATCCTGCCGAACCAGAATTTCACCAGGCAGTTCAGGAAGTTGCTGAATCTTTATCTCTTGTAATGGAAAGACACCCTGAATATCGCTCCGCAAAAATCCTCGAGAGAATCATTGAACCGGAAAGAGTACTTATGTTCAGAGTCCCTTGGGTTGATGAACAGGGAGAAGTCCACATCAATCGAGGTTTTAGAATTGAAATGAACAGCGCAATTGGACCATATAAAGGCGGATTGCGATTTCATCCTTCGGTAAATCTTGGCATTTTAAAGTTTCTGGCCTTTGAACAGGTGTTTAAAAACAGTTTAACAACTCTTCCTATGGGTGGTGGTAAAGGCGGTTCTGATTTTGATCCTAAAGGAAAAAGCGATTTGAAAATAATGCGCTTCTGCCATGCATTCATGCAGGAACTCTTCCGTCATATTGGGCCCGATACTGACGTACCAGCAGGTGATATAGGAGTTGGTGGAAGAGAAATTGGTTACTTGTTTGGTATGTACAAAAAACTCAGGAATGAATTCACGGGTGTACTTACCGGAAAAGGTTTAAACTGGGGTGGTTCGCTTATACGTCCTGAAGCAACTGGATACGGTTCAGTATATTTTGCAGCAGAAATGCTTGCAACAAAAGGACATACGCTTGAAGGAAAAACATGTTTGGTTTCCGGCAGCGGAAATGTTGCACAATACACGGTTGAAAAATTAAACTCGTTGGGAGCAAAAGTTATTACAATGTCGGACTCGAATGGATATGTTTATGATGATGAGGGAATTACAGATGAAAAACTGAATTATGTCATGGAATTAAAAAATGTGCGCAGAGGTAGAATTAAAGAGTATTGCGATAAATACAAAAATGCAGTCTATACTCAAATTGATCCAAAGCTGGATTATAATCCGCTATGGAATCATAAAGCTGAATGTGCTTTTCCAAGCGCAACACAAAATGAAATAAATGTTAAAGATGCATACAACCTTGTTAACAATGGAGTTTATGTTGTTAGTGAAGGCGCAAATATGCCTACTACGGCAGATGGAGTTGAAGTATTTCTTGATAAAAAAATTCTTTATGGACCCGGTAAAGCGGCTAATGCCGGCGGAGTTGCAACAAGCGGTTTGGAAATGACGCAAAATAGTATGCGCCTTCCCTGGTCAAGAGAAGAAGTTGACAACAGGTTAAGGATGATTATGAAAAGCATTCACAAGACTTGTCTGGAAACTGCAGAAAGATTTGGTACACCCGGTAATTATGTTAACGGTGCCAATATCGGAGGATTCCTTAAGGTTGCAGATGCAATGATGGATCAAGGCGTTGTTTAATTATAAACCTTTTCACCAACCCCCTTCTAATGGAAGGGGGAAATTAAATATTATACTTTTATTTGGAGAAACAGATTTTTATATTCACTTGTGAACTAAAATACTTTTTCGTTGCAGGTATAGAATTTTTATGTAAGCTTTAATATGGAAAAAAGATCTTCGGAACTACTGAATAGTATGGATCTTCTGTGGGTAGAACATGGTTATGGAAACCGTTTCCAGGGATTCCAGAACCTGATGCGTCTGCGTGTAAGAGACATATTATTAGTTTCAAGTCTTTATGATCTTTACCTGTTTGAAGAAGACGGCAGGTTATATGAGTTAATACGAAACGAATACCGTGGATTAAACCTAAGTCATTCCCCTGAGCTTACCCGTGTTTCAAGCGGCAATGATGCAATAGCCCTTGCACAGGAAGAGCGTCGTTTTGATTTGATAATTACAACCCTGCACACAGAGGACATGTCTGCAATCCAATTAGCAAAACTTGTAAAAGAATCCAATCTTAATATTCCTATTGTACTCCTTGCATATGATAATCGTGAATTAAAAGACCTGCTATTACATTATGACACAACTGTGTTTGATAAAATATTTATCTGGCAAGGTGATTTCCGGTTATTAATTGCTATTATAAAATATCTGGAAGATAAATTAAATGTTGAGCACGATACAAGAATGGTTGGCGTGCAAAGCATAATTGTTATTGAAGATGATATAAGATATTTCTCCTCGTTTCTTCCAACTCTTTACACGGAAATTCTGAAACAATCTCAGAGATTAATACAGGAAGGGATTAATCTTTCGCATAAATTTTTAAGAATGCGGGCGCGCCCAAAAATTCTTCTCTGCTCTAATTATGAAGAAGCTTGGGAATATTATACAAAGTACAAAGATTTTATTTTAGGTATTATCTCTGATATTGATTTTCTGCATAACGGAAAACAGGATTCGCTTGCCGGGATAAAATTTGTAGAAACCGTCCGTAAAGAACATAGTGATATTCCATGCCTGCTTCAGTCAAATGTATCTGAGAATGAAAAATTAGCAAGATTTGTTGGCGCTCATTTTTTACTGAAAGAATCTTCTACCTTCCTTGATGAACTTAGAATATTCATGAATACATATTTCAGCTTTGGTGATTTTGTATTTAAAACCCCTGAAGGTATTGAGGTGGGAAGAGCAAACAATCTTAAAGCATTGGAAGAAAACCTTCACACTGTTCCGGAAAGCTGCGTTAAATTTCATGCAGAACGTAATCATTTTTCAAACTGGTTAAAAGCCCGTACAGAATTCTGGCTTGCACATCAGCTAAGACCAAGAAAAGTTTCTGATTATGAATCTGTTTCAGCACTTCGCAATGATCTTATTGAATCAATTCATTTGTATAGGATGATAAGGCAGCGCGGGATTATAGCTGACTTTACCAAAGAATCCTTTGATCCTGATTCAAGTTTCGCAAGGATTGGTGGTGGCTCTCTTGGGGGTAAAGCAAGAGGTTTAGGATTCGTCAATACAATTATAAATGATTATAATCTCCGTAACCGGTTTAAAGATACAATCATTTACGTGCCACCTGCGGTAGTAATCGGGACAGAAGTTTTTGATCAGTTTGTTGATGAAAACAACCTTAGAAAATTTGCGCTTAAATGTAATGACGATAAAGAAATTACCAGGAGATTTTTAGAGGCTGAAAAATTTCCTGAAGACATACTGGCTGATCTTGCGGCATTTCTTGACATTGTAAGAACGCCACTGGCAGTCCGCTCTTCAAGCCTGCTTGAAGATTCACAGTATCATCCGTTTGCCGGTGTTTATGAAACATATATGCTGCCGAACAAACAAAGTAATCCTTTGATAAGATTGAATGATCTTTTAAATACAATTAAACGTGTTTATGCCTCAACTTTTTATACAGGTGCAAAAGAATATTTTAAAGTTACAACTTACAGGCACGAAGAAGAGAAGATGGCTGTCATTGTTCAAAAGATGGTTGGTGCCTCTCATCAGAACCGCTTCTATCCCGATTTTGCAGGCGTAGCAAAGTCATATAACTTTTATCCTATTGCGCCGCAAAAATCTACCGACGGAATAGTTTCTGTTGCACTTGGTTTAGGAAAGACAGTTGTTGACGGAGGGAATGCTGTCAGATTCTGTCCACGGTATCCGACTGATTTAATGCAGTTTTATTCTGTTAAGGAAACATTAAATAGTAATCAATTAGAATTCTACGCCCTGGATCTTGAAGGAATTTCAGAATCTTTCGAAGAAACACATGATACAATGACCAAACTATATAACCTTTCGGTTGCTGAACAGGACGGAAGTTTAAAGTATGTCGGTTCTACCTATTCGAAAGAAAATGATGCGATATATGACGGGCTTGGCAGATCAGGTACCCGTATTGTTTCATTCTCACCGGTATTAAGACATAAAATTTTTCCATTGCCGCAAATTTTAGAATTGCTGCTTGATATGGGAACGTGGGGAATGGGAACTCCGGTTGAAATTGAGTTTGCTGTTAATATGTCAACGGATAAAAAACAGGAAAAAGAATTTGGTTTACTACAGATTCGTCCGCTTGTAATTAGCAGGGAAGTTGAAGAACTTCAGCTAAATGATACTGATAAAGAAAAAATCATTTGCCAGAGTAACCAGGTTTTGGGTAACGGAGCTATAAGAGATATAAAAGATATTATTCTTGTTGATTATCATAAATATGATCGTGCAAAAAGCCGTATGGTTGCTAAGGAAGTTTCCTATTTTAATTCCAAATTAATTTCAGAATCAAAACCTTACCTTTTAATTGGAGTAGGCAGATGGGGAACACTTGATCCGTGGTTGGGTATTCCTGTTAAGTGGGAAGAAATAGCCGGGGCAAGAGCTATAATTGAATCGACATTTAAAGAATTATCTGTAACACCATCTCAGGGCACTCACTTCTTTCAGAATATTACATCATTCCAGGTGGGTTATTTTACAATTAATTATAAAGATGAAAATAGTTTTGTGGACTGGGATTGGTTGCTTAAGCAGGTGCCGGTTGAACAACTTGAATATACAAGACAAATTCAGTTTAAAAAACCAGTTATTGTAAAGATGAATGGACATCAAAGTAAGGGTATAATATTGAAGCCGGAGGATGAAAAGTGAACGAAGAAAGTAAAGACGAAAAGAAACAACAGAGCTCAAATTCAACAGGAATAAAATCATGCCCGCATTGTGGAAGGGAATTAAGTCCATGGGAACAAATTCTTTTAAGTGTAGACAGGATGCTGATGTGTAAAGGCTGCTGGTATAGAATTATAAGTGATGTCTTTCCTGAAAGCAAAGAATCTGATGATGAGAAAAAAAATAAAGGTGAAAATTCATGAAGTCTTACAATTCATTTGATGTGGCACAGGAACAGATTATCCAGGCGGCTAACTTGCTTAATCTTGATGAAGCAACTAAGAAATTACTGCTTTGGCCCCAGAGAGAATTTAAATTTACTTTGCCGGTAAGGATGGATAACAACAAAGTTGAAATTTTCCATGCGTACAGGATTCAATATAATTTTGCAAGGGGCCCGGCAAAGGGCGGAATTCGTTTTCACCCTGATGAAACTGTAGATGTAATAAGAGCGCTTGCTTGCTGGATGTGCTGGAAAACTGCTGTAATTGATCTGCCGTTGGGCGGAGGTAAAGGCGGGGTAGTCTGCGATCCCAAAAATATGTCACCGAGAGAACTTGAAAATCTTTCGAGAGCATACATAAGAGCTGTTGCCTATCTTATTGGAATTGATAAAGATGTACCTGCTCCTGATGTTTATACTAATCCGCAGACAATGGCCTGGATGATGGATGAGTATGAAACGATATTAAATAAACATCATACCGGGGTTTTAACAGATAAGCCGATGCAGCTTGGTGGTACTGAAGGCAGACGCGACGCAACTGCGCGCGGTGGTGTAATTACTGTGAGAGAAGCCTGTAAAATTCTAAACGTTGAACCTAAAAGATATGTAATACAGGGATTCGGAAACGCAGGCCAAAGAGCAGCTCTACTTCACCAGGAAATTTTAGGCCTTGGAAAATTAATTGCTGTAAGTGATTCAAGAGGTGCAATATTTAATCCTGATGGCTTTGATCCAAAGGAACTTGTTATGCACAAACTAAAGACAGGTTCAATAAAAGGATTTCCCGGATGTAAGGATATACCGCGGGACTCGGTTTTGGAATTAGATGCTGAGATTCTTTATCCGGCTGCTTTAGAAAATTCCATCTCTATTGATAATGCGGAAAACATTAAAGCTAAAATTGTCTGTGAACTATCAAATGGCCCTACAACTCCTGATGCCGATTTAATATTAAATAAAAAAGGGATTTATGTTATACCGGATATTTTAGCCAGTGCCGGAGGTGTAACTGTTTCTTATTTCGAAATGGTTCAGGATAATTACTCGTATTTTTGGGATGAAGAATTGATCCATCAAAGACTGGACAGTAAACTGACTAAAGCATTTAATACAGTTCACGAAGCAGAAAAGGAAAAAAGTATTCATCCAAGACTTGCGGCAATGGTAGTAGGAATTGCAAGAGTAGCAGAAGCCTGTAAGCTAAGAGGTTGGGTATAAACTTTTTTTAAGTTAAAACAGAATTACAGTAACTTACCTGTTTTAATAATTCAATAATTGAAAAGATTATTTTTCATAACTGAACGGTTTTATAAAAATATTCAGGTTGAATTCCGCGATAGTTAGTTGCGAAATATTTATCTCTGTGCCAAATCTATTCATCCTTTTACCATTGGAAAATTACTTTTATTTATTAGTGAATAACATTATCTTGTAAAAGAAAATATTGTAATATTACTGAGCTTATTAGTGAATGAGAATTTTCAGCAGTTGGGTAGGTTTGTCATTATTGCCGGAATTATATTAGTGGTAATTGGATTGTTATTATCTTATTCAGAAAAGATACCTTTAATAGGAAAGTTACCCGGTGATATTCTAATCAAAAAGAAAAATTTTACTTTTTATTTTCCGTTGGCTACCTCAATTCTTTTAAGTATTGTAATATCTCTCATTCTGTATTTCATAAATAGAAAGTAATCAAGATGAAGTTTTACTTCTGTAAAAACATTTACCCTCTGATATTCACCTAAAAACACTGGTAAATTATGTTGGAAAAGTATTTTAAGTTCAGGGAAAATAATACAAATATTAAGACCGAGATATTAGCCGGTATAGCTACGTTTATGACAATGGCTTATATCATTTTCGTTAATCCGTCTGTCCTTAAAGCCGCCGGTATTCCTCTTGAGCCAACAGTCGTTTCAACTTGCCTTGTAGCCGGATTGATTACAATATTAATGGGGCTCTTAACTAATTATCCGTTTGCACTTGCAGCGGGTATGGGACTAAATGCGTTTCTTGTTTATGGAATAGTAAAGAGTCTTAATGTAAGCTGGCAGGTTGCAATGGGAATGGTTGTAATAGAAGGTGTGCTTATTCTTGTTTTAGTTCTTACAAACCTTCGCGAAGCAATAATGAAAGCAATTCCGATGGACCTTAAAAGAGCAATTGGTGTTGGCATTGGATTGTTCCTTGTCTTCTTAGGTTTAAAGGACGGAGGATTTGTTGTCTCTGATCCCGCAACTTATTTAACTCTTGGAAATTTTAAATCCCCGGGTGTGGTTGTTGCTACAATCGGGGTGTTGATTACTTCGTTCCTTGTTATTAAGCAGGTTAACGGTTCTATATTGTACGGAATTTTAATTACGACAGTTTTAGGTTTGTTCTTTAAGAACCCCAACGGTACAACAATTACTGCTTTACCCGGCAGAGTATTTACAGATTTCCAGGGAAATGTTTTTTCTACTTTGTTCCAGGCAGATGTGCTTGGAGCATTAAAATGGAATTATGCTGCGCCAATATTTTCTTTTTTTCTAAGTGATTTTTTTGATACGATGGGTACAATAATTTTAATCGGCAGCATTGCCCAATACATAAGTAAGTCAGGTGATATTCCGCGGTTAAAAAAAATTTTAATAGTCGATTCACTTGGCGCAGTATTAGGCGGAGTGTTCTGCTCAAGTTCCGCTACAACTTATATTGAAAGCGCTTCAGGTGTTGCCCAGGGAGGACGTACCGGTTTTACTTCCGTAGTAACAGGTTTATTATTTTTGCTTGCAATATTTTTTACTCCCATTGTAGGAATGGTACCAGTGCAGGCAACTTCTGCTGCGCTGATTGTAGTTGGCTTTTTAATGATGTCCATTTTATCTGAGCTTCATTTTAAATCTCTTGAGGATACTTTCCCGGCTTTTCTAACCTTCATTACTATTCCGCTAACATTCAGTATTTCCAACGGAATCGGGATTGGTTTTATAACTTATACTGTAATTAAAATGCTGCTCGGTAAATTTAAAGAGGTTCATCCTTTAATGTATTTTGTTTCTGTAATATTTATAATTGATTTTATATTAAAAGGAAGTTAAAATTAATTGAAAATTTTTCGGAGGAAATTTTGGATAATTTTATGATGGCTGCTATTGAGGAAGCTAAACAGGGACTTAAGGAAGGAGGAATTCCGATAGGTTCCGTTCTTGTTAAAGATGGAAAGATAATCGGAAGAGGGCACAATAAACGCGTTCAGGAAAATGATCCGGTTATTCATGCAGAAATTGACTGTCTTAGAAATGCGGGAAGAATCGGTTCATACAAAGATACAATCCTTTATTCTACGCTTATGCCCTGCTATTTGTGCGGTGGCGCTATTGTTCAGTTTGGAATTAAAAAAGTATATGCGGGTGAATCAAAAACTTTTCCCGGTTCGAAAGAATTTATGGAATCCCACGGCGTTACTGTAATTGATCTTGATCTTGATGAGTGTAAAACTTTAATGAATGATTTTATTCGTTCCAGCCCGGAACTTTGGAATGAAGACATCGGCGAACTATAAAAGAAAGGTGCAAACAAAATGAGCTTGCTTGAATTTACACAGAGTGAAGTAACAAAATTTCAGCAGATAGATGACGAACATAAAGCAATTGTTGAATTCGCAAATAAACTATTCCGTAAATATTCAAAACAAAAATATGATGAATTCAATGAACTGCTTAAAGTATTTATATCAAGCGGAACAAAACATTTTCATACGGAAGAAAAATATATGTTGAATAACAGTTACCCCAACTTTTATTCGCATAAGATTGAACACGACAGGTTTACAAGAAAACTTATTGAGTACCAGGAAAAGCTGATGGATGACCCGGCTGTAAATGGTAACGTGATTCTTAATTTTATTAAGGACTGGTTTATTAACCACGTTGCAGGTAAAGATAAAATGCTTGGCGAATATCTTTTAAAATTGACAAGGGAGAATAAAATAATCGGAGTTTAATATGCCGTATTTTAATTGGACGACAGAATTCTCTGTAAATAATGATCTTATTGATGCGCAACATAAAATGATTTTTGAATATGCAAATAATCTGCATGAAAGTATCCAAACTGGAAGATCAAAAGAAATTGTTGATGACATTGTATCAAAACTACTTAACTACAGTCAGAATCATTTTGCGGATGAAGAAAAGTTAATGAGGGAATGCCAGTACCCTGATATTGCTAATCATCTTGCAGAACACGAAAAGTTTATTGCCAAGGTGAGTGATTACAGGGATAATTTTAATCTTACAAGCAGAATGACGGCAATAGACATTTTAAACTTTCTTAAAGAATGGCTTGTAAACCATATCCTGGTTACGGATAAAAAATATGCGCCATTTATTAAAGGTAAGCAATAACGTCACTTATAAATTGAAAAAATTAAACAGTTGCATGAAACATTAATTTATTCATTTATGGAATAAACTCATCACTTTAATACAGCAAACTCAATTGAGTCTGCATTCCACTGAGGGGCTTTATTTAATGCTTTTAGTACCTCATCCGGTTCGTTTACAAACGTCCACATTTTACGATGAGCATCGGACATAAAATTTTCCTCGATTGATTTCTCAAGCATTTGCTTAAGTGGTTCGTAATATCCGTTAGTATTAAGGATAACAATTGGTTTTGTGAACAATCCTAATCTTTTTAATGTAATTGCCTCAAGCAGTTCTTCAAAGGTCCCACAGCCGCCGGGCAAAGCAACCAGGCCATCAATGTCCTCCAAAAATTTCTGTTTCCTTTCGTGCATCGTTTCAGTTAAATGAATTTCGGTTAAATTTGTGTGGCACCATTCAACATTTTTCATGAAGCGGGGCATAATTCCAATTATTCTTCCACCCTTTGCAAGCATAGTATCGGCAAGTATTCCCATTAATCCGGATGAACCGCCACCGCACACTACTTCAATATTTTCATCTGCAAGATAGTTTGCAAGTTTTTCGGTTGCGTCAAAATATATTTTATTAATTTTTGCGCTCGATGCGCAGTAAACACAAACACGTTTAATCATTTATTTCCCGTAAAAATTTTATAATTCAACTTTACAAATATAACTCCGTTTTCAATTCAGTTGTATGGAAAATTTGTATAAATTTTTTAACAGTCTTTTTATTGTAAGGAATAATGCTCTAAAAACTTCAGATTAATATTTTCTTCTATTGGGCCCTAAATTCAAACAAAAAATATTTGATATGGAGTCCTCACTTTGGAGATGTAGTTTAATTACCGTATTTTTAGAACGTAGTTATTAAAAATATGCTTTCCTAAAATTTTACTGCTATTCTTAATAAATTTTCAATCATCAGACCGCTGTTTCAAATCCAAAAAATTTTTACCTGACTGGTCTTAGAAAAAGGAAGAACTAAATTAATGTCGTTCGATAAATTAAATCTTATTAAACCTATACAAAAAGCGTTAACTCAAGAAGGTTACAAGATTCCTACACCAATCCAGGTGCAGGCAATTCCTATAGTAATGGAAGGAAGAGATTTGTTAGGCTGTGCACAAACCGGCACGGGTAAAACCGCAGCATTTGCTGTCCCTATTCTGCAAAACATTTATGCAAAAAAATCAGACCACAATGTAAAGAGAAATATTAAAGCGCTTATTGTTACTCCAACACGTGAACTTGCAATCCAGATAGGTGAAAGCTTTTCTACTTATGGAAAATATCTTAACCTGAAGAACACTGTAATATTTGGCGGTGTGCCTCAAAGAAGTCAGACTGATAAATTAAAGCAGGGTGTGGATATACTTATTGCAACACCTGGCAGATTACTCGATCTTATGAATCAGAATTATATAAGCCTTAAGCATATTGAAATGTTTGTACTTGATGAAGCTGACCGTATGCTGGATATGGGATTTATACATGATGTTAAAAAAATAATTTCTAAGCTACCGGCAAAAAGACAATCGTTATTTTTCTCTGCTACAATGCCGGCTGAAATAATAAAGCTTGCAAATACTATTGTAACAAATCCTGTTAAAATTGAAGTGACACCAGAACAACCGACTGTTGAAGCGATTGAGCAGTCAGTGTATTTTGTAAACAGACAGGATAAAAGAAATCTTCTGCTTCATCTTTTAAAAGATAACTCAATTGATTCAGCATTGGTTTTTACAAGAACAAAGCATGGCGCTGATAATGTAGCCCGGTTTTTGTCCAAGGCAAAAATTCAAACAGAAGCAATTCATGGAAATAAATCCCAGAATGCCCGGCAACGTGCTTTAAGTAATTTTAAATCAAAACAGACCAGAGTTCTTGTTGCAACAGATATTGCGGCACGCGGGATTGATATTGATGAACTATCCCACGTTATAAATTTTGAGATGCCGAATATATCTGAGACTTATGTTCATCGTATAGGGCGCACCGGCAGGGCAGGGCTAAGCGGAGTTGCAATATCATTCTGTGATGTTGAAGAAAAAGCTTATCTGAAAGATATAAACAGACTTATCTCTAAACCAATTCCGATTGTTAAAGATCATCCTTTCGCGATGGCGGATAGAACTCCGGGTATTCCCGAGATTTCCAAACCAATAGTTTCTAAACCTCTGACTGATAAAAGCAGGATTAAAAAAATTGATTCTACCAATACATCCAAGCCGGTGAAAAGAAAATGGTTCAGCAAACCGTGGAGCAGAAAAAAGAGTTAAAAAATATGAATGGAACAAAACGCGGGGATATAAAACCCGGAGCCTTTGTTGCTATTGTACTTAAGGAAGATCAGAGAACGGGTGAATTGACGGAAGGATATGTTAAAAA
>CAZIDB010000052.1:0-10079 GCA_964537965.1 uncultured Melioribacter sp.
CGGTATGGTAATTCGCCAGAGCGTTAAAGAACTTAGAGTGATGGGAAGAAACACGCAGGGCGTAAGATTAATCCGCCTTAATGAAGACGACTCGATTGCAGATATAGCAAGAGTGGTTTCAGAAGATGAAGATCTTGGAGAAAACGGAAAAGGTCCGGAGAAAACCGGTTTACAAAATGAAGCGGCTGATCCGGAAGAAAGTTTAGATTTATAAACAGTAATTCTAAACAACGTTAATGAAATAATATCTGTTAACTAAAAAAAAGAATTAAAATGAAAAATACATCTTTGTTAAAGATAGAATCGAAGTGTGTTCACTCCGGTATTGGTAAATATGAATTTGGCTCGGTTGTTCCGCCAATCTATCAAACCTCAACTTTTGAATTTGATTCCGCCCAGCATGGGGCAGACCTTTTTGCCGGGAATCAGAAGGGGTATATCTATACAAGAATGACTAACCCGACGATAGAGGCAATGGAAACATGCATTGCCGAACTTGAAGGAGGCCACAAAGCTCTTGGCTGTGCAAGCGGAATGGCCGCAGTACACCTTGTGTTTGCTGCAATGTTAAAAGCAGGCGATCATGTTGTTTGCTCTCAAATTGTGTATGGACCAACAACAACTTTACTTGCTACAATAATGAATAAGTTTGGCGTGGAAACAACTTTTGTAGATACTTCTGACCTTGATGCAATAAAGAAAGCAATTAAACCAAACACTAAAATGGTGTATGTTGAAACGCCTGCTAACCCAACCCTTGCAATTACTGATCTTGTAGGCGCTGCAAAAATTGCGCATGACGCAGGGGCAAAGTTAGTTGTTGATAATACCTTTTTAAGTCCTGTACTGCAAAGACCGTTTGAGTTTGGCGCTGATGTTATACTTCATAGCATGACAAAATTTTTAAATGGACACGCCGACGTTGTTGCAGGAATTGTAGTTGTTAAAGATGAAGAAACTTATAAACACTTTAAAAAAGTACACAACCAGGTTGGCGGCGTTATAGATCCGTTTAACTCATTCCTTGTTCACCGCGGTATAAAAACATTATCCTTAAGAATGCAGAAGCATTGTGAGAATGCAATGATTGTTGCGGAGCATCTTGAGAAGCATCCTTTAATTGAATGGGTGAAGTACCCCGGACTAAAAAGCCATCCTCAGTTTGAACTTGCAAAAAAACAGCAGAAAGGATTCGGCGGCATAATTTCATTTGAAGTTAAAGGCGGATATAAAGCCGGCGAGAAAATGATGAACGCTGTTACACTCTGCAAACTTGCCGTTAGCCTTGGCGGCGTTGAAACTTTAATACAACATCCTGCAAGTATGACTCATCAGTCAATGGGTAAAGAAGCACGTGAAGCGGGCGGAATTTCCGATGGGCTTGTAAGGTTGTCTGTTGGTATAGAAAACGTGAAAGATATTATTGCCTGCTTAGATAATGCTTTGGGACAAAATAATCAATAGACAGGCAAATAATTTTTTTATATTTTCTTCCTGCAATTCTTTCTTGTTGTATTGACAAAGGTTAATTTAAACTACAAGAAGGTATCCGAGTTTTTATCCGGTTAATCAAACAAAATGGAATCATTATGAATTTTAAAAACTGTCTTCACTCTGTTTTGGTTATCATACTTGTTACTAATTTTTTATTTGGACAAAGCAACAGGATTATTCAGAAAGGAAACAGATTCTACCTTTCGAATAAGGTAATAGTAAAACTAAAAACACTTCCTCCAAACAGTCTGGGTAAAAATGTTTCTTTGCCCAACTCTGTCTTAAGCAAAGCTGATGTTTACAGCATAAAAAGTGTAAGTAAGAATTTCATTTTAAAAAATGATGAGAAGAGTAACTTGAACAGAATTCTTTCCATAGAATACTCTTCAGATGTTGATCCTGTAATTGTTTCCGCGAAACTCTCCAAACTAAATGATGTTGAATGGGCGGAACCGCATTACGTTTATCCTGTTAGTTATGTTCCGAATGATCCTTCTCTTTCTCTGCAATATAATATAAATAAGATTCAGGCAGAATCTGCATGGGATATAACCAAAGGAGATACATCCGTAATTATCGGGATAGTTGATACGGGCATAGATTGGGATCACCCGGACTTAGCAGCCAATATGTGGGTAAATAAAAATGAAATTCCTGCAAACGGAGTTGATGATGACAAAAATGGTTTTGTTGATGATTACAGAGGCTGGGATTTTGGCGGATTAAATGGAACGCCGGACAATAATCCTATGGAAGATAAACCCGACCATGGAACACATGTGGCGGGAATAGCAAGCGCTGTTACAAACAATGGTATTGGTGTTGCTTCTATTGGTTATAACAGCAAACTGATGGCTGTTAAAGCCTCTCAGGATAACTACAGGAACAATACCGGTCAACCATATATTATTTATGGTTATGAAGGTATTGCTTATGCGGCAGATAACGGAGCTAAAGTAATAAACTGCAGCTGGGGCGGGTCAGGTTATTCACATGCAGCACAGGACGTAATTGATTATACCGTTTCCAAAGGAGCTTTGGTTGTTGCTGCTGCCGGTAATGAAAGCTCTTCAGGAATGAATACTCCTTCCGGCTTAAACGGCGTTATGTCTGTTGCATCAACCGATCCGGGCGATTATATATCTTCATTTTCTAATTATGATTATTCTGTGGATGTAAGCGCACCCGGTAGTGGTATTTACTCAACATGGATGAATGATACTTATACATATGCAAGCGGTACATCAATGTCTTCTCCGCTTGTTGCGGGATTAGCTGCACTTGTGTTCTCAGAATTTCCAACGTATAAACCGCTTCAGGTTGCAGAACAGATAAGAGTAAACAGCGATAACATTGACGGATTAAATCCTGCCTATGCAAAGATGATTGGCTGGGGCAGAATAAATGCTTACAAAGCTTTAACAAACACTGCTTCAAAATCGATAAGAGTGTATAATATTTTTCATACTGATGCAACCGAAGGATCAGATGGTGATGGAATATATAAACCGAATGAAAATGTTCTTGTGAAAGTGAAATTGAGAAATTACTTAAATTCGTTAAGCAACTTATCCGTAAGTCTTCAGAGTGAAAGCGGCTATGCTACTGTTTTAACCAGTCCATATAATATTGGTGCAGTTTCCACAATGGATTCAATTGAACTTTCTTTTATTTTCAATATTTCAGGAACTGTGCCTGAGAATTATATATTGTCCTTCTTTGTGAATATTAGTGATGGCAGCTATACAGATTTTAATGCCTTTAGTGTAATAGCAGATCCAACTTATCAAAACCAAACCGCGAATGAGATTGATGTTACTATTACAAGCACAGGCAATATTGGATTTAATGATTATCCCGATAATCAGCAGGGAATTGGATTTAGGTATAAGAATCAATCCAATATGTTGTTTGAAGGCGCGCTTATGTATGGTGTAAACTATAGAAAGGTAAACGATGTTGCCCGCTCAAGCGATAATGAAGTACAAAGCAGTGACTTTACTTCCGTAAAACGATTTATAATTAATACTCCCGGATCAATTGCGGACCAGCAAGGCTATGGTGTTTTTAATGATGAAGCAGCAGGTGCCGGTAAAATAGGAATTGAAACACATCTCAGCACGTACGCATTTGCAGATTACCCATACGATAAATTTATTATTCTTAATTATAAAATGATTAATAAAAGCGCCGTAGCATATTCTGCTTTTTATGCGGGATTGTTTTTTGACTGGGACATGACCGATGGCTCTGATGATGTTGTTGATTATGATGATGTTAATAATGTCGGGTATGTATATCGTAACGGTGGTAGCCCGGATTCATATTTGGGCGCTCATCTGCTTTCTTCTGATAAGTTTGGTTTTTATGCTATTGCAAACGCGGGCGATGTTACCGGTTTTAGTATATATGATGGTTTTACCGACACCGAAAAGTGGCAGTCAATATCAAGTGGCATTTATAAAAAATATGCAGGACCGGCAGATATTTCTTTTGTTATTTCTTCCGG
This sequence comes from uncultured Melioribacter sp., assembly GCA_964537965.1. Taxonomy (GTDB): domain Bacteria; phylum Bacteroidota; class Ignavibacteria; order Ignavibacteriales; family SURF-24; genus SURF-24. The sequence continues at coordinate 4,004 of CAZIDB010000052.1, forward strand.
ACCATATAACCTTCCGATTGGCGATTCAATTAATGTTGCATTTGCTCTTGCAGGCGGTGATGATCTGAACGATCTTGTAAATTCAATTCAACTTGCGCAAACAAAATATGACCAGGTAATTACGGATGTTGAAAAGATTAAGGATGAAATAAAACCGAAAGATTTTAACTTAGCTCAGAATTACCCTAACCCGTTTAATCCATCTACAACTATTAAATATCAGCTGGCAGAAAATGGTTTTGTCTCGCTCAAAATTTTTGATATGCTCGGTAACGAGGTTGAAACGCTTGTAAACAAAGAGCAGTCTTTTGGAACCTATAATTATAAATGGGAAACAAACGGCAGCAGGTTAGCCAGCGGAATCTATCTTTATGTTTTATCCGTAGCCACAGAATCCGGCAAAGAAATTAAACTAAGCAACAAATTAATTTTGTTAAAGTAAATTCTGCCCGGAAAGAAAAGGTTTACTAAGTGCGGTGATTAAGAACTATTAACCACCGCATTTTTGTATTGTAAATTTGAATCGATGAAATTATCTTGTGTTAAAAAAAATCAGGAGGATTATTTAAAAGTTTTACCGCATTAATAAATTACGGAAACTAAATGCGGATAATAATATTCTTCCAGCTTCTTTTATTCTCTCAAGTATTTTCCCAGGCTAACCTAATAGAACTTACGGGAAAAGTTATAAATAAAAACACCAGTGAAACCGTAAACAACTGCAATGTTGTAGTTGAAAATACTTCTGAAGGAGCAATTACAGATGCATCCGGAAGTTTTAATCTGCAGCTGCCGGAAGGAAATTACAGAATCCGTTTAAGCCACGTGGGTTTCGAAACACATGAGGTGGATATTTTGCTTGAACACAAAACGAATCTAGAGATTAAACTAACGCCCGCATTAATCTTAAATGACGAAGTGAACATTATTGGTAAAGTAAAATATTCTTCAGTTGAAGCACAGATACTTACCACGGATGAAATAAAAAAAATGCCTTCGTTTAATAAAGATGTTTTGCAAAGCATTTCAATAATGCCGGGTGTTACTGCCAACAATGAATTATCAAACAGTTATAATGTAAGGGGCGGAAACTTTAATGAGAACCTCATCTATCTTAACGGTTATGAAATTTACAGGCCGTATTTTCTTAAAAACGGAATGCAGGAAAATCAATCCATTGCTAATCCTGACCTGGTGAAGAATCTTAGTTTTCATAACGGTGGTTTCGATGCTTCTTGCGGAGATAAAATGTCATCGGCGCTTGAAATAAATTATTCTGATGATTTTGATGATAAGGTAAAAGGAATGGCGCGTGCAAATCTTTTATATGCGGGACTTGCAGTTAAGAATAAATATAAAAATTTAAACTGGGCAATAGCAGGCAGATATACATATCCAACGCTGTTACTAAAAAGTCAGCAGGTAGAAGGTTCATATAGGCCATCTTACTGGGATGTACAGGCATTGGTTAATTATTCTTTTTCACCGACGGAAAGATTAGAACTGTTGATTATTTCTGCTTCAAATAAATTTGATCTTACTCCGCAAAACTGGCGCGGGGATTTTTTGTTGGGCCAGTGGGATGTTCGTTCTGTTTCTGGAAATTATAAAGGAAACAAAAATTATTCATTTAACACTAACCTGGTGGGATTAAAATATGTGAATATGTTAAATGATGATATCTCTTTGTCTGTAAGCGCATCATCATACTTAATGAAAGAAAAGGAAAACAATAACCTTGTTGCAGATTATTTTTATTCGCCGGATGGTTATAACCCGGAATCCGACAAGGAATATCTAAAGACCACATACGAAACGGCAGATAATCTTCTTGATTTGAAAACGTATGAGTTAAAGGCAGAACTTAAGTATAGTTTGAATGCTCATAATTTTTCCGGCGGTGCGCAATTTAAGATTACGGATCTGAAAGGAATTATAAATGAAAGTTATTATGAATCGGGAACGCAGGCTTCACAGGTAATTCCAATGATAAATAAATCAGATGAGAATTATAACCTCAATTCCGCAAGCGCGTATTTGCAGGATAAAGTCCTACTTGGGGAAATCTTTCAGATAATAACCGGAATAAGATTGCTTCATTACTATTACAACAAAGAAACATTGGTTAGCCCGCGGGCAGGTATAGTCTGGTTTCCATCACCTGTTCACACAATTAAATTTATGTACGGATATTATTACCAGCCGCCGTTTTTCCAGGAATTAAAAAACACAAACGGTAGAACAGTAAAATCACAAAGAGCCGTTCATTATATTCTCGGCTGGGATTATCAATTTAAAGAAACGGTAAAACTGCTTGCGGAAGTATATTACAAAAAGCTTAACAACCTTATTCCGTTTAACCTTGATGAAGTTAAAATGGAATACATTACAAATAAAATTACTGACGGGTATGCATACGGAGTAGATATTCAGGTGCAAGGTGAATTTGTTAAAGGTGCACAAAGCTGGGTTGGTTACAGCTACCTTAATACAAGAGAAAAAGTAAACGGTACATACAAGCGAAGACTTTTAGACCAGACTCATACTTTACAATTATTCCTTCAGGATAGATTTCCGAAACACCCTAATTGGCAGGCACACGTTAGACTGCTTGTGGGAAGCGGATATTTGTTTTATCCAAGAATAATTTCAACAGATGCAAACGGGCAAAAGCAGCTCACTTATTCATTCGATTACAGGTATGCGTATTCTCCTTATTTCAGAACAGATATGGGTTTAACAACCGAATTAAAAATTGGTAAGAATCAAAGTATTACTATAACCGCTGATGTGTTGAATGTATTTGATAAACAGAACAACGCAGGATACACCTGGGTAAAAGCTTTTAAGGATTCCGAAAAAGCTGTACCGATAATGCAGGTTATAAGCGGAAGGTTTTTTAATGTAGGTTTGGAAATGAATTTCTGATCATCACTAAAAAAATATGTCTGAATCCGGAATTGAATTGCACTACTTTTTGTTTTATTTAAAACTCTTTGACGTTGAGTTTTTTATTGTGGATATTAAATTTGCTTTACCGCAAAATCTTGCAGGGGCAACTTGATATTGTCTCGTTTTTTGTGATTGTTTAAAAAGATAAATTAACATCAGGAATTTAACATTATTCCGCAATTTTGGTTTTAGAGGGTAAAATGAATAAGAAAAAATCCGGCTGCCATATTTCCGAATTCTCGGTTAAGTTATATAAAAGCCGTGAACCGGTTGAATCTTTAATGCCGGAGAAAATTGAAGTACAAAATTTTGCAGATGAATTTCTGCAGATTCTTTTTCCGCATTTCGGTAAAAAAGTTTTTTATTCGTCGGAAGATATTGAAATAGAACTGCTCTCATTAAGAAAAAAATTAATTCACATACTTAAACCGCTGAAGAATACAATCAAAAGTACGGCCGAAGAAGTAGCTGAAATATTCTGCGCAAAATCTGCGGAAATACATGACAGCTTAATTCTTGATGCTAAATCAATATTGGAAGGAGATCCTGCCGCAGAAAATATTGATGAAGTAATAGTTGCTTATCCGGGTTTTTTTGCGATAGCGGTTTACAGGATAGCGCATGAATTTTACAAACTTGACGTTCCGATTTTCCCGAGGATATTAACTGAGTATGCTCATCAGCAAACCGGCATAGATATTCATCCCGGTGCCACTATAGGTAAATCATTCTTTATTGATCACGGTACCGGAGTTGTAATTGGAGAAACAACAATTATTGGAGAGAATGTTAAAATATATCAGGGAGTAACACTGGGAGCATTAAGCGTTGATAAGATACTTGCTAATACCAAAAGACACCCGACAATTGAAGATAATGTTGTAATTTATTCGGGGGCTACAATACTCGGCGGTCAAACAATAATTGGACATCACAGCATTATCGGCGGCAATGTTTGGTTAACTGAAACTGTTCCACCCTATTCGGTTGTTTATAATAAAAGCGAAATAAAAGTACGAAACGCTAAGGATTTTGGTAACGAGCCTATAAATTTTGTCATCTAATTTTTTTGAAAGGATATCATGAAAGCAAATAATATAATTGAAACAATCGGCAACACTCCACACGTAAGAATAAATAAACTGTTTAATAAAAATGTGGAAGTATGGTATAAACTTGAAAGATCAAATCCCGGCGGAAGCATTAAAGATAGAATTGGTCTTTCAATGATTGAAGATGCCGAGCAGAAAGGAATCCTTAATAAAGATTCTGTTATAGTTGAACCAACCTCTGGCAACACAGGCATTGGTCTTGCAATGGTAGCGGCTGTAAAGGGATATAAAACGATTCTTGTCATGCCCGAATCAATGTCCGTTGAAAGACGAAAGATAATGGCAGCTTATGGGGCAGAATTTGTGCTGACTCCAAGAGAAAAGGGTGTTAATGGCGCGATTGAAAAAGCAAAAGAAATAGTTTCTAAGAACAAAAACGCCTGGATGCCGCAGCAGTTTGAGAATGAAGCAAATACCAAAGTTCATAGAAATACAACAGCTCAGGAAATACTAAAAGATTTTCCCGAAGGATTGGATTATTTAATTACAGGGGTCGGCACCGGAGGCCATATTACAGGTTGCGCACAAGTATTAAAACAGGAATGGCCAAAGTTAAAAGTGTTTGCCGTTGAACCAAATCTTTCGCCGGTATTAAGCGGAGGGCAACCGGGACCGCATCCTTTACAAGGATTGGGCGCCGGTTTTATTCCTGCTATAATGAATACAGATCTGCTTGATGGAGCAATTCAGGTAACAAAAGAAGAAGCTTTTGAATATGCAAAGCGATCGGCAAAAGAAGAAGGAATTCTGGTTGGAATATCTTCCGGTGCGGCACTTGCTGCTGTTGCAAAAAAATTACCGGAAATTCCTGACGGAAGTAAAGTTCTTGCTTTTAATTATGATACAGGTGAACGTTACCTTTCAATTGAAGGATTGTTTGAGATAGAGAATAAATAAAACAAGACATCGGGCTTAAGGTTAAATCAATTTATTTCTGGAAAAAATTCTCTGAATTAAATGATTAAATAAATATCCTATCAGAAGTGATAGCATTATTTTTCAAAACAAATATTTTTTCTTTATAAACAGTCATATTAGGGAGTAGCGCCAGTTATTTTTATCCGTCTTAATCTGTAGAGGCACAACAACAAATTAAAGGAGGATAAAATGAATAACTGTGTTCAAAGAAGAGAGCTATGTCTCAAGGCTCTTTGCATTTTACTTTTAATAGTAAGCTTTCCGGAGAATATTTTTTCATTTCCAGCTCCGGGAAAAAAACGTTTTACAAAATCTGAATACGTAAAACAAAATACTGAGCCAATTGGGGGTAACGGTGTCTATGGAGAGAAAATCAATTATCCAGATCTTGCTATTCAAGCTGGTTTGGAGGGAAATGTTATAGCCAGAATTTTCATCAATACAAATGGTGACGTGGATACGGTTTATATAGATAAATCTGCAGGTAGTGTTTTTGATGAGCTGGTTGAAAAAGCCTTAATGGATATAAAGTTTAAGCCGGTTGTTCAAAACGGTAACCCAGTTAAGACTCAATTCACAGTTGATTTCCAATTCCATATTAAAGACAACTAAGAAGAGGTACCGGATTAAGATAATGCATCCGGTACCACTTCTGGTTTCCATCTGTTTTTTAGCAAATCTGGCATAATATAAAAGTATCTTAATTCTGATATAGAATTATTGGAATGAATCAATCAGCAAAGAATTAAGAAAAGAGAAAAACAAAATGAATTCATCAAATAGGTGAAAAACAAAAAGGAGTATTTTAACTCACCCCTCGCTAATGGAACGACAAAAATCCCCTCTTATAAGAGAGGGGAAAACCTGCGATAGCAGGTTGAGGTGAGTTTGGTTTAAAATAAGGAAGTGTTTTCTTTTCCTATATAGGAATTAAGAAATTAATTCTACAGCAGATAATCATTGAATCTGGTTTTGCAATCGGGTAATTTTAGTTCCGGCAGTTAAATTCTTTGTTCAAAAATTTTCTTATATAAAATTGGCCGGGAGGAAAACAGATGAGGTTTTGGATTCTCTTATTTCTGAGCGTAGAACTT
>CAZIDB010000052.1:10179-24545 GCA_964537965.1 uncultured Melioribacter sp.
GCCGGGAGGAAAACAGATGAGGTTTTGGATTCTCTTATTTCTGAGCGTAGAACTTATTGCAAAAAGCGGAATTGATCTTTACAAGATAAACGAAAGTGTTTATGTGCACACAACATATAAACAAATCAATGGTTATGATACACCCTCAAACGGCTTATTAGTAATTTCATCTGAAGGAATTATATTAATTGATACTCCCTGGGACGATGAACAAACTGTGGAGCTGATAAAAGTAGCTAAACAGAATTTTAACAAAGAAATTGTTCTTGCAATAATTTCTCATGCGCACGAAGACAGGATAGGCGGAATAAATACTCTCCTTGAAAACAAGATTAAAACTATCGGTTATAAATTAACCGCCATAAAAGCGAAAGAACTTGGTTATAAAGAACCAACCTGTTTCTACCGGGAAGATACTTCTATTGTGGTTGGAAGTACATTAGTGAATGTTTTTTATCCGGGGCCGGCACATACTGTAGATAATATTGTTGTATGGTTGCCGATAGAAAGAATTTTGTTTGGTGGTTGTATGATCAAGTCCTTAATGTCGGAATCGCTTGGTAATGTTTCTGATGCGGATGTAAAAGAGTGGCCCAACTCCGTCTCTAAATTATTAACAAAATATGACGACGCAGAGATTGTTGTTCCGGGACATGGTAAATGGGGCGGCAAGAGTCTTATTCACCATACTCTATCATTATTAAAACAAAAAAAATAATTAACGGGAATGAAGATGAAGTTGAGGTTTTTTCTTTTAACGTTTTTTATTTTGACCTTTATATTTACGCTCAACACCAAAGGACAATCCGGGTTCGGGATTAATAAAACCCTATCGGACTCTCTTTCCTCTATTGTTGCTTCTCTTCAGCTTGATAAAGATTTTAATGTTGGAGAAGATGGGGTTGAGCAAATTTCACTTGCCGTAATTGATTTGAATAGTGATGAACCGAAATTTGGCGGAGTTAATCCGGATAATTTTATTTATCCTGCAAGCGTTTATAAAATGTATGTAGCTGCACAGGTTCTTGCACAGGTAAGCGAAGGAAAATATTCTCTTTCAACCAAACACATTGTTAAGGAACATAATGCGGTTGATAAGACAAAAGAAATTACTGACGACCCACGTCCGTTAATAAAAGCAGGCGATACTCTTACAATAAGTTATCTCCTTGATTTAATGATAACAAGAAGCGATAATTCAGCCGCAAACTGTTTGATTGATATTGCCACACGACCACTCATAAACAAGATGATGGAAGAATATAACTGGCAAGGCAGCAAAGTGACAAGAAAATTCTTAAAAAGAAAAGTTGAAGATACCGGTTATGATACGGTCAGGTCTACTGTTACCTGCGCCCGACACGCTGCGGAGTTTATGTACAGGATTTATTCTAACCGGATGATAAATCCATGGGTTAGCCAGCAGTTGAAATGTTTGCTTGGCAGACAATTAGACAAATCTAAATTGGCCTCGGGGTTGCCTAAAGATGTAATGTTCTACCATAAAACCGGGTGGTTTTCTTACTGGACAAATGATGTTGGGATAATTGATGACGGTAAAATCAAATATATAATTGCATGCTTTCTTCCTTTGGAAGAAGAAACTGCATTACCATTAATGAAGAAATTATCCGAACGTATTTATAAATTATTTTCTTCAGAGTATAATTTTAGATAAGAACATCCTCTTTCATATACGTTAATGGAATTATCCCGCATAATTAATTTCAACTTTTTTAAGAAGTTTTATGTTTAGTAAGTATAATTGAGGTAATAGCTACCGGCTTCATTTTTACCTGTGTATAAAAGAAGGTAAAGGTTGAAATTAAATTTTTAGAAATTAATTCATTTAAATGATCTGGAGACTAAAAAAATATTTAATTATCCCGATTATAATTATAAAATAAAGTTTAAAGGCGATAAGTTGATTTACATCGGTTTATTCTTTCTCGTTTTCCTGCTGTGGGTGATAGTGGAATTGATTGTGGCTCCGGTAGGATATGAAGATGAAAAAGGTTTCCACTACGAAAAAGAAAAATAATTTTCTTTTTAATTGATAGTAATTCCGGAAGATGCCTCCCGGTTTCTTCTTTCATGTTTTTAAATTCTTCCTCTCAGGTTAAACATTTCTTCAATCCATTCGATAATAAACAAAAAAGAGTGGAACGATGCTAGAATTAGCAGCAATAACATTTGTAGTTATTATGTGGCGTGTGCTATGGATGGTGCGCCCGTTAACCGCACCGGTTACAAAAGACAGGACGGACTGACAGACAACATCTAACCTCTTAATTTATCCAGAAGATAATTTAACTGTTCAACTTCACCACTCTGCAGCCGGGACATAAAATCATCCATCTCATTATTTCTTTTATCAATATTGTTTAACAAATCTAAGCCGCTTTGTGTAATGTAAACGTCAACGTTTCTCCTGTTGTTCTTGCATATCTGCCTGTCAACAAGTTGTTTGGCTCTAAGCTTCTCAACAATTCTTGATGCGTCCGACATTTTATCAATCATCCTTTCCTTAAGCAATTTTATTGTAGCCGGTTTAGGATGCTGACCGCGAAGTATACGTAAAATATTGAACTGCTGTATTGTTAATCCATGTTGCTTCAGGATTTTACTTCTGTGTTCATAAAGCCAGTTGTAAGTAAAAAACAAATTAACTTCTGCTTTATGATAATTATTTCTGAATGCTTTTTGTGATAGTTCTTTTTCAATTTCCATATTCATAACGGGTTAATATTAAATTCTATTTTTATTCCATCCAAATCATTTGTTACAAGAGAAGAATCAGTCTGGCTTATGACAGGACGGTCATCTTTTAATAATCTAAAAGATATTTCTTTCAAAGACAACAAATCCGGCAACACCACAGAGAATTTTTGCAAGCCTAAAGTATCTGCATCACATGCGGGCGCATTTTTACTTCTCCAGGTATTTGCTCCGATATGATGATGATAATTGCCTGCAGCCAAAAATAAAGCGCCCGGATAATCGGACCGGGTTATTTTAAAACCGGCAGATTCGTTGTAAAACTTTTTTGCTTTATCAACCGAGGAGATCTTAAGATGAACATGTCCTATTCTTGTCTCGGAATGAAGACCTCCGAATTTTTCATCGCTGTTTATAATCGATAGAAGAGAATCAATATTCAAAGGCTCGGTAACCATTTGAATTTTATCTCCGCTCCATTTCCATAATTCGCTTTGAGTATCCGAATAAATTTCAATTCCGTTACTTTCGGGATCTTTCAGATAGATAGCTTCACTTACACCGTGATTGGCAAATCCGTCAAACTTTTCATTGCGCTTGTAAAGGTTCAACAGAACTTTTGCAAGCTCCTTTCTTGAAGGAACAAGCAGGGCAAAGTGAAAAAGCCCGGGAGCATTTGCAACAGGAGCTTTCAAATCTTTCCGCTCATTAAGAATTAATAATTCTCTATCACTACCGGAAGAGCCGAACGAATAACTTTTATTGTTTTGCTTAATAAGATTTAAACCGAGTGAAGAAGTATAAAAGTCTGTCATCGAATCAAGGTTGTTAACTGCAAGTTCAATGCTACCGATTTTGGTCCCGGTAGGAATATGATACTTATCCGTCATCTCTCATTGTCCATCGGCACTTCTATTAAAAGTATATCTGACTTTTCTTTTGCCAGTATTGATATTTCATCTGTTCCGTTTATACCGACAGCATCTCTTCTGAATAAATCTTCATCATCAATCTGAACCTGACCATCAATTAAAAAAAGGTAAATGGCATTTCCCTTTTTGAAGTTTTCATATTTAATTGACAAATCTTTCTCAAGATTAATCAGAGAAAGAGAAGCGTCCTGGTGAATATATAAAGCGCCGTTTTTACTTATGCCGGACACAACTGTTTGAATTTTATTATCGCGTTCAGATGGATCAAATTTCTTCTGGTCGTAGCGCGGTTTAATATTTTTCTCTTTGGGATAAATCCAGATTTGCAGCAGGCTAACTTTGTCCGTTCCGGAAGGATTGAATTCCGAGTGAAGTATTCCTGAGCCGGCGGACATTACCTGTACTTCGTTCTTTTTGATTACAGAGCCGTTACCCATGCTGTCTTTGTGCTGCAATTCTCCGTCAAGAATAATGGTGATTATCTCCATATTGTTATGTGGATGCATCCCGAATCCTTTCCCCGGTTCAACTATATCGTCATTTAAAACACGCAACAAACCGAACCCCATTTTTTCAGGGTCATAGTATTCTGAAAAGCTGAAACTGAATTTTGTGTGAAGCCATCCATGTTCGGCTTTACCCCGGTCTTCCGCCCTGTGTATTATCTTTTTCATAGTAGCGTTCTTTCTCTTTAATTAATCCTATTCAAAACGTGCTTGTTAATTTAAGGTAGCTCTAAAAAATGTTGTTTCCAAAATACAACTCTTTCAGAGCTACCTGTACAGTTCTACTTTTGGTTTTCCTTAATTAATTCAACATCACAGATTATCTTTACGTCTTTGCTAACAACTGCTCCACCGGTTTCAATAAGATTGTTCCATTTCAGGTTATAATCGAAACGGTTTATTGAGCACGATAATTTAAATCCGGCACGGGTACTTCCCCATGCAGTAGCCATACCGTTGTAAACAACATCAAGCGTAACAGATTTTGTTACATCACGAATTGTAAGATCGCCAGTTAGCTTGTATTTATTTTTGCCGGTCTTCTTCATTGACTTGCCGACAAATTTTAACTGCGGAAATTTCTCGGCATTAAAGAAGTCATCGTTTTTAAGATGAGCGTCTCGTTTTTCGTTATCGGTAAAGATGCTGTTAGCCTCCGCGGTAAAACTAATTTTTGCGGTGGCAAAATCATCACCTTCCGTTGTAACAAGGCCGTCAAACTTTTTAAAGTTTCCAGTAACTTCACTTATAACAAGATGCTTTACAGTGAACTTAATCTGGGTATGTGCCTGATCGAACTTCCAGTTTGTTGTTTGTGCAAAAGAAGCCGAGAAAAAAACAATCAAGGCTATGGATAACAATTTTATTTTTTTCATGAGTATTTCCTTTCGGTGTTAATGTTTATTCTTTTACAAGTTCAACGTCACAGTTGATATTAATAGTTTTACCAACCACAGCGCCTCCGGTTTCAATAAGCACGTTCCATTTTAAGCCGTAGTCAAAACGATTCAGGCTGCCGGTTATTCTAAAACCTGCACGTTTCTTTCCGCTAAACGGATCTGTTATTTGCCCGTTATAAATAACATCAAGTTCAACAGGCTTTGTTATGTTTTTAATTGTAAGGTTTCCTAAAAGTTTGAATTTTTCATCATCAACTTTTTTGAATGAAGTGCTTTTAAAAATAATATCCGGATAAACAGCGCTGTCAAAGAAATCTGCCGAACTGAGGTGATTATCCCTGTCTTGCACACCGGTATCAATGCTTGGGGTTTCCACTTTTAATTCAATCTCACTATCAGCAAAGTCATCTTTTGGGTTATTCACATTTAATTCAAATTTCTTAAACTGTCCAACCACTTCGGAAATAACCATATGTTTTACTGAAAACTGTACTTTGGAATGAGAGGGATCCAATACCCAGGTTTGGGTTGTAATTTCGGGGGATTCAAGAGTTTTATTCATTTTATGTTTTCCTTTCTTTACAATGTTATTAATAATTCTAATACTAACAACAGATGTTACAACATCAAAAGTTCCAACATGAATAAATTTATTTTTCCGGTACTGGTTTTATGCGAATTTTAAGCAAATTTAATTAAATTATATCAACCAATAAGGAGAAATCATGAAATGGAGAGCACTTTTAACCTTTGTCCTATTCTTACAAGGAATTATTATGCCGCAGGATAAAATAAATTTTGACAAGTTTTTTATCGATAAGACAATGCGGATAGATTATTTCCATGTGGGTAATTCTTCTGAAGAAATAATCACTGTTGATAAAATATTCCAGCAGGGAATCTGGGCGGGTAGTTTAAATAACCTTTTGGATAATTTTAATAACGGACGTTATTATTTTAAAGTTTATGATAAAGAAACAGGAAAATTAATTTACTCAAAAGGATTTGACAGTTATTTCGGTGAATACAAAACCAGCGAAGATGGAATTGCGGGAATTAAAAGAACATATCATGAAACGGCATTACTTCCCTACCCTAAAAACAAAATTGTCTTCGCAATGGAAAAAAGAAATAAAGAAAACAAACTTGAAGAATTTTTCCGGCAGGAAATTGATCCCGCAAGCCTTACAATCATAAAAGATAAAGTGCTTGATAAAACAGTTAAAGTTATTGAGCCGGTAAAAAACGGCGACCCGCACACAAGAGTTGATCTTGTAATTCTTGGTGAAGGCTACACAGTAAACGAAGAAGAAAAATTCAGTAATGATCTTAAAAAATTTACTGATATTTTCTTTTTGCAGGAACCGTACAAAACAATGAAGGGCAGCTTTAATGTTTACGGTGTATTTAAACCTTCGCAGGAAAGCGGTGTTGATGAACCGGATCATGCTTCATTTAAAAATACCGCACTTAACTGCACTTTCTATTCGCTCGGCTCAGAAAGATATTTACTTACAGAAGACAACAAAGCAATGCGTGATCTTGCTGCCCACGTTCCGTATGATGCTATTTATATTATGGTAAATCATAAACGTTACGGCGGCGGCGGCATTTATAATCTTTACTGCACATTCACTACGGATAATCAATGGCACGAATATCTTTTCCTTCATGAGTTTGGTCATTCATTTGCAGGGCTTGCAGACGAGTATTACACTTCTGATGTTGCTTACAATGAATTTTATCCAAAAGGAGTTGAACCGGTTGAGCCAAATATTACAGCGTTACTGGATGGTAAAAATGTTAAATGGCAAAATCTGCTTTCACCGGGAATTGAAATCCCTACTCCATGGGAAAAAGAAGAGTATGATAAAGCCGACCATGCTTATCAGAAAATAAGAAGAGAGTTGAATAATAAAATTGCAGAAATGAAAAGAAGCAATTTGCCCAAAGATGAAGTTGCTAAAGTTGAGGAAGAATCAGAAAGAGTTTCACTTGAAAGGGCTAAAGAAGCAGACGCATATTTAATGAAGAGCAGATACTGGAATAAGGTTGGTGTGTTTGAAGGTGCGGGTTATTCGTCCAAGGGATTATACCGCTCAATGCTTGATTGCATTATGTTCAGCAAAGGACAAAAACCGTTTTGCAAAGTATGCGAACAGCAGATTGTTAAAGTGATTGAACACTACACGAGGTAAACAGCAGAATACCGAATAAAGAAAACAGAACCCGGAATCTGGGAATTGGAAATTGTTTTTACTGGTTTCTAATTCCCATTTTTCTTTTTCATTTTAGTTCTACTACAAATTAATGTTTATCTCATTTTCAGAATCAAGTTCGCCAAGCCAATATCGCCCATCGGGAAGAGTCCTGCTGCTTTTATCAATTCTTGGTGGGGCAGAAAACCCGAATGAACAAACATATGTTCCTTCAGTAATATGAGGATAACCCTTCAGTGTAACTGTTCTTTTAATTGCTGAACCACTTTTAATTTTTGTAAACCATTCAGAAGCCCAGCTATCGAAGGGTTCAGGTTGTTCGGTTTTCTTATACTCGGAATAATAAATGTGCCCATTACCAGTAAAATCAATTCCGTTTGTAAAATAATGAAAAAGACTACTTCCCATTCTATCCGGATCAAGAACGTACAGATCGTCTGTATCTTTGTTTATCAGAGAGTATGTATACTGAACCGTTGCCGTATCGGAATTGGAAAGAATTTTTACATCAAGAAGTTGCAATAGCAAACCTTCGTGAAGTTTATTTTTACTTGTTAAATCATATTTAACAAAAGAACTATTTCTCGCATCGGCATTATCTGACCATCCCCTTGAAATATGTAAAACATCCTCAGGATAAAATTGTATGCCTATTTCATCAATATATGGTTTTGTGGGTGCAAGAGACGAGGCGCCGCTATGAAAACTTCCTGTATAACATCTTCGGTTCATTGCTACAACAACAAAAGGCTGGTCATTCATGCTAAATGTGTCTTCTTTTATAAAGACGTCACTTTTAGATTTATTAAGGTAAATACAGTGAGAAGAACAATCATAGAATGAAATATCGGATGCTTTTAACCAGGGGGTTTCTTCAAGTTCAAGTTGGTTGATGTCAATATCTTTAATCTTGCTTATAGTTAAGCTATGATCCTTTAACCTGTAAAAGCCAAAGGTTGAGTCATCTGTCAGTTCGTTTATACTGTCATTGCATCCGAACAATAAAATGACCGCCAAAAAAACAAATATGTTTTTCATTTTCCCGCCTCTCTTAAGTTTGCAATGCTTTATATAATTAGTTTTTTATGTCATAACTTCTTCTGGCTTTATAAACATTGCCGGAAATTTTTTCATCACAGCATGAGCAATTACAGAGGCAGCTTCCTCGTAACTTAGCAAGTGTGTATTTATGGTTAAGTGATAAAGAAGCGGGTCATCAATATTACGATGATAATTTTTGGAATAGTAATCTTCCCTCGATTTATCTTCTTTCTTTATCCACTCAATTGCCTGCTTACGGTTAATCTTATAGTAATCTTGTATCCTGATTATTCTGTCTTCCAATGGAGCAACAAGCCGCACATGAAAAGTATTCTTTAAGTGAGATGTAATTACATTGCCCGCTCTTCCAACTATTATAACATTGCCGGTTATGCCAAGCTGCAAAATTGTTTCTGCTGTTTGATGAAGAATAGTTTTTGTTGATGGCATTAATCCAAGCAGTTCATTAACCATATTAGTAATGGCAGATTGCTTTTCCGAAGAGAATAATTTACCAAGCCTGTCAGGAATGTTGTGGTCTTCCATTATTCTTTCAATAAGGTTTTTATCGAAGATTGCCCATTCGCCAAATTCATCACTCTGATTTTTTTGAAGGATGCTTTTTAGTTTCTCATCTACAATGCCAGAGCCGGCGCCGGATTGACGCGAGACAGTTATACAAGGACCGGTTTTCCTGATTTTTTTATCGCGGGAATGTGATTCGATGTACTCGAGAGCTTTTTCGCTGCCGCTTTTTGTTTTCATATCATCCTCCGTTTAATTTTTATTTTAAGGAAGAAGACAATTACAAAAGCAAAATAAAAATTTTTCCGAACAAATTAAACGGCTTGTTGAAAAAGAAAAAACTTTACAATAGTTTGCCGTCAGCAGTTTATCTCTTTATAAATAAAAATGGATTTTATCATGAATATTAAAATTGTGATTCTCCTCGTTTTGTTTACAGGAACAATAATCTTTGCACAGGTGATGCATTCTCCAAACGGGAAAACAACTCTGGTTTTTAAACTTACTGAAAAAGGTGAACCAACATATCAATTCACTTTAGGTAATAAAGAAGTTATTAAACAGTGCAAACTTGGTCTTGAACTAAAAGAACTGGAAGCGCTTAAAGAAGGGTTTACCGTAGAAAAAACTGATTCATCTTTAACAGATGAAACCTGGAACCCGGTTTGGGGCGAGGTGAAATCAATCAGAAATAACTATAAAGAACTTGCTGTTACATTAACCCAGCTTTCAACTAAAAGACAAATAATTATTCGCTTCCGTTTATATGATGAAGGGCTTGGGTTCAGGTACGAGTTCCCGATGCAGGATAATCTTAAATATTTTACAGTTGCTGAAGAAAAAACAGAATTCTTTTTAACAGGAGATCATAAAACTTTTTGGATACCCGGAGACTACGATACAAATGAGTATTCATATACAACAAGCAATCTAAGTGCTGTGGATGCTTACTTCGGTAAATCTGCAGATGAAATTGGATTTAAAACCATAATAGCTCCAAATGCAGTTCAAACTCCACTTATGATGAAAACACATGATGGATTGTATATCAACATTCACGAAGCTGCATTGGTAGATTACTCAGCAATGAATTTAGTCATTGATCAGAATAATTTTAAGCTTACTTCTCATCTTGTCCCAGACAAGTTGGGCAACAAAGGATATTTGCAAACTCCATGCAAAACACCATGGCGGACAATTATTGCGGCAGAGAAAGCGGCCGATATTCTCACCTCAAAATTAATTCTTAATCTGAACGAACCATGTAAGTTAGAAGAAACAAGCTGGATTAAGCCTGTAAAGTATGTTGGTATATGGTGGGAAATGCATGTCGGTAAATCGTCCTGGAATTATTCCGATGTAAATAATGTAAAGTTAAATTTAACTGATTGGAAAAGCCTTAACCCAAACGGCAAACATGGTGCAACAACAGAGCGTACAAAACAGTATATAGATTTTGCCGCAAAGCATGGTTTAGATGGCGTTCTTGTTGAAGGCTGGAATATAGGCTGGGAAGACTGGTGGGGCTACGGCAAAGAAGAAGTTTTTGATTTTGTTACTCCCTATCCTGATTTCAATGTAGAGGAATTACAGAAATATGCGGAGCAGAAAGGCGTTAAGATTATAATGCATCATGAGACCTCTGCGTCTGTTACAAATTATGAACGACGAATGGATGAAGCGTATAACTTTATGAAAAAGCATGGTTATGATGCCGTAAAGACGGGTTATGTCGGAAGGATAATTCCTCGCAGCGAATATCACGATTCTCAGTGGATGATAAATCATTATGTTCGTGTAGCTGAAAAGACGGCTAAGTATCATATAATGCTTGATGCTCATGAACCGGTAAGACCAACCGGCTTACATCGTACATATCCAAACTGGTTAGCATGCGAAGCTGCAAGAGGAAATGAGTTTAATGCATGGAGCCAAGGGAATAAACCTGAGCATGAAACTATCCTTCCATTTACAAGATTAATGGGAGGACCAATGGACTATACGCCGGGCATTTTCCAGATAAAACTTGATTATTATAAAGCGGATAAAAAAGAGCAGGTACACACAACTCTTGTAAAGCAACTTGCATTGTATGTAACACTTTATAGTCCTTTACAAATGGCGGCAGATCTTCCGGAAAATTACGAAAGATTTCCTGATGCGTTTAAGTTTATAGAAGATGTTGCCGTTGATTGGGATGATACAAAAATTCTTGAGGCTGAACCGGGAGATTATTTAACGATTGCCCGTAAAGAAAAGAATAAAGACAACTGGTTTATTGGCGCGATAACAGATGAGAATTCCCGCGCCACAATAATTGCTCTGGATTTTCTTGATGCAGACAAAAACTATATTGCAGTTATTTATGCCGATGGAGATGATGCTCACTATGACAGAGATCCGATGTCTTACCAAATAAATTCTTATGTGGTTACAAATAAAAGCGATCTTAAACTGAAGCTTGCCTGCGGCGGCGGTGCTGCAATAAGTTTAAGACCTGCAACAATAGAGGATATTAAAAATCTGAAGAAGCTTTAACAAAACTTACAACAGAAGATTAATAAATATTAATCTTCTGTTAAGATTCTCTTAATGTTTTAGTTATATGTTTTAGGTGTAGAATTTATAAATGTGATTCTAACAAAAAACGAAAACAATAGGAGAACAAAAATGAAGACAAAAACTTTGATCTTTGCTTTGGCTGGTTTATTTCTTTTATCGACAGCAAACTTTACTTTAGCTCAGGATAAGGTGAAGAAGGAAACAACAACCGAAAAGAAAATGGAACCTAAAATTCAGAAAATGGAAAAACCGGTTGTTAAAACAGAAAAAGCTGTTGTAAAGAACGAAAAGAATAATGCTGCAACAGAAAATAAAATTGTGAAAGCCGGTAAACCTGTAACCGAGATAAAAGATGCCGCTAAAACCGAAAAGAAAGAAACAACTGCATTAACACAAAAAACCGCTAAGAAACATCATAAGAAACACGACAAAACACAAACAGAAGAAAAAACAAAAATATAAAGCGGTGTTCTTTTCATAACTAACAGGGAGAGTTTTTTAACTCTCCTTTTTTTTATTATGTTTCCCACTATGAAGTTATTGCTAATTGAAGATGAACAGAAAGTAGCCTCTTTCATAAAAAGAGGATTAGAGGAAGAATATTATTCCGTTGATACGGCAATAAACGGCGAGGAGGGCTTAAAGCTTGCTTTGTCTGAAAAATACGACCTGATGATTGTTGATGTAATGCTTCCTTTAAGAGACGGTTTTTCTGTTGTAAAGGAAATAAGAAAGAATAAAATCGTAACGCCTATTCTCTTTCTTACAGCAAAGGATAAAATTGAAGATAAAGTTCTTGGTTTAGATTCAGGCGCTGATGACTATCTTACGAAACCATTTGCATTTGAAGAACTTCTTGCAAGAGTAAGAGCCTTATTGAGAAGACAAGAAATGGAAAAGTCTGTTCAGCTTAAGGTTGGTGATCTTATTCTTGATACTCAAACCCACCGCGTAACAAGAGAAGGGAAAGAAATTGTACTTACACCGCGGGAGTATTCCCTGCTCGAATATCTTATTCGGAACAAGAACAGAATAGTTTCCAGGACAAGACTTACCGAACATATTTATGATTATCAGTTTGATACCAGCACAAATGTTATTGATGTTTATATAAACAAGCTTAGAAATAAAATTGATAAAGACTTCAGCCGGCAGCTTCTTTTTACAATGCGCGGTATTGGTTATACAATAAAAGATGATGCCTGATTATGTTTACCACTCTGAAAAAATTTTTTAAGAGCACACGGTTTAAAATTACTTTCTGGTATTCCGCACTTTTTTTATTGCTTGAAATTCTAATCGGGGTAATTATTTATGTTCATCTTCATGCAAGCCTTAGAAACCAGCTTGACCACTCGCTTGAAAGACAGGCGGAAGTAATTTATAACTTAGTTTCCGAAAGTAAGGTTGATTTATCTGATTTTGAACCCGATTCACTTTATACTTCTGCGGATGATTTTGTTTACGATCTTATTTATGAAGCGGTGGTTTCTAATTCGAGGAATACTTATGTGCAGGTTCAGCTGAACAAAAAAATCATTTTTAAAACAGATAATCTGAAAAAACAGCGGCTTGAATTCCCTGACGTGAAAAGCAATTCCACCAAGACTCGTTTTAGAGAAGAAGCGTTTAATAATACAAAAATAAGAGCAGCCTGTTTTCAAAAGGGTAGATATAAAATTATTGTTGCGTTCCCTCTTGAATTGATTGACGAAACACTTACCAGTCTTACGGATGTATATATTGTTCTGGGTCCGTTGTTCTTTTTTATTTCCTTCGGCGGAGGATTTTTATTATCAAGACGTTCGCTGAAACGAATGGATGCAATAATTAAAAAAACAGAAATGATCACCGCACTCAATCTTGAAGAACGGATTGAAGGAGAAGAATTTAACGATGAATACGGAAGATTAGCCAGAACACTCAACAGTATGATAAACAGAATTAAAGTAGCCGTTGATTATATGAACCAGTTCTCTGTTTCGGCTTCGCATGAACTTAAAACACCCCTTACAATTTTAAGAGGCGAGATTGAGGTTGCACTTAAAACAGCAAAAACAGTTGATGATCTGAAAGAAATTCTCTTAAGCAATTATGAAGAAACGCTGAGATTGATAAATATCGTTGATAAACTTTTTTTCCTGTCTAAGCTTGATAATCAATTAATAAGTCTTAAGAAAGAAAAAATAAGCCTGCTTGAATTTTTAGAAACCTCCGCCTTACCAATGGGATATCTTGGCGAAAAGAAAAACATTAAGATACTTCTTGACGTGGAGGAGGATTTTGATTTTGAAATTGATGCAGGATTAATGAAAGAAGCAATGACAAACCTAATTGAGAATGCAATTAAATACGGAGATGAAAATCAGTCCATAAAAGTAGCTGGCCGGAAAGACAAGAAAGAAATAAGAATTTCTGTGGCGAACAAAGGATTTGGAATTCCACCCGAAGAAATCAAAAAAATATTTGAAAGATTCTATCGGGTTGATACTTCAAGAAACAGGACCTCCGGCGGAGTTGGATTAGGTTTATCGGTTGTTAGCTCAATTGTTAAATGGCATGGCGGCAAAGTTGATGTAAAGTCTGTGGTTGGGAAAGGAACAGAGTTTACAATAATTTTGGATTCGTCAAAACAGTAAATGGCTTCATAAATTCTGGAGAAAGAACAATGCAGTTACCTCAGCATCCTTTTACTTTAATTGATTGGGATAAAATTGAACCGGAAGAACACAAAGGAATTACCGGCTCTGCTTTCTGGCGTGTAATGAATTTTGGAAATGTAAGAGTAAGATTGGTTGAATATTCTCCTAACTATCTTGCAGACCATTGGTGCGATAAAGGGCACTTTATTTATTGTATTGAAGGCGAAATGGTTTCCGAATTGAAAGACGGAAGAAAATCAGTTTTGAAAAAAGGAATGGCATATCACGTTGGGGATAATATTGACAGCCACAGAAGCTACAC
>CAZIDB010000053.1:0-12406 GCA_964537965.1 uncultured Melioribacter sp.
AATCCGTTTAACCCTTCAACCATAATTAGTTATTCAATTCCGCAAAATGCATTTGTTACTTTAAAAGTTTATAACATTCTTGGTAATGAAGTATCAACACTGGTAAACGAACAAAAAGCTGCCGGTAATTATAATGTAACGTTTAATGCCTCACAGCTTTCTACAGGAATTTATTTCTATACGCTGCAATCAGGGAATTATTCTGAAACTAAAAAACTTATTCTGATGAAATAATTTTGTTAGTTAAGAGTGAAGAACGAAGAGTTAAGAATAGTTTTAATTCATTCTTCTTCGTCGGAGACAGACTACATTCTTAGTTCTTCACTCTACGTTCTTAGTTCTAAACTCTTCATTAGTTTTTTGGGGGAATCCTTCTATAAATAACACCCTGTACTATCTCCCGTAAATAAAAAAGGCTGCCACTGTGGACAGCCCTAATTTTCTTTTCAAATTAGAATCAGTTTATTCAACTTTGATAAGTGAGGGAGAGTAATCTTCCACATTTTTATAACCAAGCAAATTCAGAATTGTGCCTGCAACATTTGCTAAACCCGCATCTTTTATTTCTGCCATTTTATATTCACCTGCATATTGCGGATCGAAAATGAAAAACGGAACAGGATTTAGCGTATGTGCTGTTTTGGGTGTTCTTATACCGTTCTTTTCTGTAAACATTTCATCTGCATTTCCATGATCTGCAGTTACAACCGCAAGACCATCAAGTTCTTCAACTACATTAAGAAGTTTACCAACACATTCGTCAACAGTTTCAACTGCTGTAATTGCAGCCTCCACTATACCGGAATGACCAACCATATCGCCATTGGCAAAATTTATTCTTCCCCATTTGAATTTATTTGATTTAAGCAATTCGATTGATTTCTCGGTAATCTCATATGCTTTCATCTTTGGAGCTTTATCGAAAGCAATTTTATCTGAAGGAATCTCAAAGTACTGTTCAAGTTTTTCATCGATATAACCGGAACGGTTGCCATTCCAGAAATAAGTTACGTGTCCAAATTTCTGAGTTTCGGAAATTGCAAAACTTGAAACGCCTTCGGCACATAGATACTCGCTCATCGTTCTGTCTATCTCCGGCGGAAATACAAGATAGTTCTTTGGTATATGCAAATCGCCGTCATATTCCATCATACCGCAATAAAAAACGTCAGGAATTTTTCCACGAACGAATGTGTCAAGATCAGCTTCCTCAAATGCTCTTGAAATCTCTATTGCTCTGTCACCTCTGAAATTATAAAATACAACTGCGTCGCCGTCATTTATTTTACCAACAGGTTCATTCTTTTCATCGACTATAACAAATGAATCCATGTACTGGTCGGTCATCTTAGGATCTTCGGCATAGTAAGTTTTAATTGCTTCAGAAGCTGATTTGAATTTTCTGCCTTCACCGTGAACATGAGCATCCCAGCCACGTTTTACAACACTCCAGTCGGCATTGTACCTGTCCATTGTGGTAATCATTCTTCCGCCGCCGGAGGCTATTTTATAATCCAGATTTTTTTCATTAGATAATTTCATAAGTAATTCTTCAAGAGGAAGTACATAATCAAGAGCAGATTTTTCACCAACATCTCGTCCATCAAGCAAAGGATGAACACGTACTTTCTTAATTCCTTCATCAGCACATTTTTCAATTAATGTAAATAGATGCCTTATATGTGAGTGAACGTTTCCGTCAGATAATAAACCAATGAAATGTACTGCCCCACCTTTATTTCCGGTCTCCAAAACTTTTTTCCAGGTTTCGGATTGAAATATCTTACCGCTTTCAATTGCTTTATTAACCAATGAAGCTCCCTGGGCAAAAACTCTGCCTGCTCCAAGTGCATTATGCCCTACTTCACTGTTACCCATATCATCATCAGATGGCAGACCGACAGCAGTACCGTGCGCTTTTAATTTAGTTTGAAGCGGCAACGTAAATAATCTGTCTAAGACCGGAGTTTTAGCCATATAAACAGCATTGTTAGGAGCATTTTTACCAATTCCAATTCCATCCATAACAATAAAAAGAAGTGGACCTTTTCTTCCTTTAAAAGATTTTAGTTTTTCTAAGTGTAATTCCATTTTTACCTTTCCGGATTTTAATTGTTGTTAAATTTTTCTTTTTAAATATATTGAAAATGCCCAAGAGATACAGGTTCAATTTTTTCGATTTCGGCTTGCTTGATTTTAAAAAGGATAATAACTATTGCATTATTATTTTGCCTGTTGTTAAAGTATTTCGACTTATTTATTTTAGCAGTCAGTTAAGGAGTTTTTATGAAAAACGGTTTGCTTTACAATTATCTTGATGATGATAAGCTTTTAAGAATTTCAAATAAAATTAAAGAGATGGAAGCATCCACTTCCGGGGAAATCCGTGTAAGCATTAAAGAGAAAAAGCCGTTCAGAAAAAAGAATAATGAAATTAATACTCTTGCCCAGGAAGAATTTTTCAAGTTAAAAATGGATTCAACAAGAGACAAAACAGGAATAATTATATTCATTCTTTTAAGGGAAAAACAATTTTACATCCTCGCGGATTCGGGAATTAATGAAAAAGTTGAGCAGGATAAATGGGATAAAATCCGCGATCAGATGCAGGAGAAATTCCAGAAAGGCTATTTTGCCGAAGGAATTTTATTAGGCATTGAAAAGGTTGGTATTGAACTGGCTAAATACTTCCCTATAAAATCCGATGATACAAATGAATTATCTAACCGGGTAGCTTTTTAAATCTTACCGGCAATTTCCTATATCTTACCTGATAAAAGCCACAGGAATTTATTTCTCTATTTGAACTTTAACCCGGAATTTTTATGTTTATAAAAAAATATTAAGAAAGATTGAGTTATGAAGAGACGACGATTTATTAAAAACAGCTTACTTGCCGGAATTGGTTCTGTTATTGCTTCTCCGTTTATAAGTGATAATCAAAAAGCCCTTGCAATTATTAAACCTGCTCATACACCCGAACCGAAAAACTGGAACGATAATAATATTACACTTACATGGATTGGGCATTCAACTATACTGCTTAATTTTTACGGGACATGGATTTTAACCGACCCGGTTTTCTTTGAGCGAATCGGTATTTACTGGCTTAATACAAACTGGGGACCATCAAGGTTTTCTCATCCTGCATTAGACATTGATAAAATACCCAAACCGGATATTATGCTTCTTTCGCACGCTCATATGGATCATATGGACTACCTTACACTGAAGGAGTTTGCTAATAAATTTCCAAACCAGATTGATTTTGTAACCGCTATGAACACAAGAGATGTAATAGAAGATTTACCGTGGAAATCAATTAAGGAATTGGACTGGAACGATTCCTATTTATTAAATTCAATTAATATTACCGCAAAAGAAGTAAAACATTTTGGCTGGAGATTTCCCTGGGAAAATGACCGCTCCAAAGGAAACTTCAAAGACGGAAGAAGCTACAATGCATACATCCTGGAGAAAAACGGGAAAAAAGTTTTATTTGGCGGTGATACGGCATTCATGAATAAATTCGAAAATATTTATGATGAAGATATCGATATAGCAATTATGCCCATTGGCGCATACAGACCATGGAGATGGAACCATTGCAATCCGGAAGAAGCACTGATTATGGCGGACAAAATCAAAGCAAAATACTTTATTCCGATTCACACCTTTACTTTTGAGCAAGGCCAGGAACCAAGGGAAGAAGCTTTAGCCTGGCTAAAAACTTCTGCAGTAAATTATAACATTAAAGTCGGCCTGAACGAAATTGGTCAGACATTTTCTATTTAGCCGGACTCAAGTAAAATATTTCCTTCTTATCTGCTTAAGAAAAATTTAATTTGAATTTTGATTTAATCCTTGTTATATAATTAATAAACAGGATTTATTTGAATGAAGATTAGAAAACTAATTAATCTGCTTGGCAAAGATGGTTGGTATCTGTACTGGAAAAGTGGAAATGTTTATCAGCTAATGCATCCTACCAAATTTGGAGTAATAACCATTAATGGTAAAAAGTCTTTCAGACTATCGCTGTGTACTTTAAGAAATATATTATTTAGGGCGGGAATTTTATGAAGAAATTTTTAATGGTTGTAGAAGAAAACGGCAGAGGTTTTTCAGCTTATTCCCCGGACCTTGATGGATGTGTTGCGACCGGTGCTTCCCGCGAAGAAGTTGAAAAGGCAATGATTGAAGCAGTAAAGATTCATATTGAAGGAATGAAGAAAGAAGGTTACAATATCCCAGAACCAAAATCTTATTCCAAGATTATTGAAGTTGTGGTTTAAATTCCTTTTTACACCTGGTGACTGACCTCTTCCGATAAATTATATTAAGAGTTTTTTCATTCAGAAAACCCTTCCTGAAATTTTCTAAGGTAAAAACTTAGACGTTTAATGTTTAATTCCTATTTAATTTTTCAGCTTTATTTAAATAAAAAATGAAGTTAAATTTTGCATAGTCAATTTCCAAATAAAATAAGGAATTAAGAAATGACCCAGCTGATACCGGAATCAATGTCGGTTACACAGGTAATACAGTTACTCATAGCACCGGCTGTTATGATAAATGCCTGCGGATTACTTTTACTTGGTATAAACAATAAATATTCAATGGTGGTTAACAGGGTAAGAATATTAAATGAAGAGAAGAGAAAAATTTCTTTAAAAGCAGGCGACAAAAATTTTTCTTATGAAGATAATATAAGATTAGAAAGTATTTCAAAGCAGTTGCAATCATTAGTTCAAAGAACAAGGTTAGTAAGAAATGCAGTATTAAGCTATACGTCTGCAGTTGCATTATTCGTTCTTACATCAATAATAACCGGCTTTGATTTTTTTGTGGATACTGTTGATCTTAAAATTCCAACCATAGCTGTCTTTATAGTTGGAATGATTATGGTTCTTGCTGGAATTATTTATGCCTTCTTTGAAACGAAAAGAGGTTATGACATAATAAAATATGAAGTAATTTCGCATGAGTAATAATTCATATCTTACAGAAGACGAACTTTTAGAACCGGAAAATATGATTCGTCTTTATGCAAGAGGCGCTTTCCCGATGGCGGATGATTCCGGTAAAATCGATTGGTATTTTCCGGAAAGACGAACCATAATTCCGTTAAACAATTACAATATTCCGCGTTCGTTAAAAAAAATAATCGGGCAGGCCGTTTATGAAATCAGTTATGATAGTGCACAGATTGAGGTTATTAAAAGTTGCGCAGACCGTGAAAGAACATGGATTTCACCGAAATTGATTTCGGCTTACAAAAACTTAGTTACAAATAAATATCTTCATTCGGTAGAAGTTTGGGAAGATGATAAATTGGTTGGCGGGTTGTACGGAATAGCATTCAAAGGAGCATTTTTTGGCGAATCTATGTTTTCAAAAAAAAGCCAGGCATCAAAAATTGCGTTGGTTCATTTGCTCGATCATTTAAATAAAAAAAAGTTTGTTCTTCTAGATGTTCAATACCAGACGCATCATTTGAAAATGTTTGGCGCCGTTGAAATTACCTTAACTGAGTTTTCAAATTTACTTGAACAGGCTCATTCTGTTGAATGTGTTTTTTAGTTGATTTATATTTATTTACCGTTTATTTCATTATCAATTTGAGGGTATATATGAAAAAGAAGTTACTGACTGGACTACTGTTAGGCTTTTCTTTTCTTTCTATTAATTCAGATTTTTATTATGCTCAGAGCGTTGGTTTGAATTTTACTCTGGCAATACCGCAGGGTGAATTTAAAGACAATGTTGATAATTTAGGCTGGGGCATCAGCGGCCACGCAGCTATTTTTACTCCCGGTCCTGCAATACCATTTACGGTAGGATTAAACTTAGGATTTATTAATTACGGAAATGAAAGCCGCCGGGCAGCATGGAGCAATACAATTCCTGATGCTTATGTAGATGTAACAAGAACAAACAATATTGTAAATTTCCATTTACTGTTTCAGGTTTCACCTTTTTCTGCCCCGGTAAAACCTTACATTGAAGGTTTGTTTGGTGGCAATTATTTATTTACAACCACGGAAGTAAAAAGTGATTACCTGGACAAGAACCTTACTGAAACTACTAACCAGGATGATTTTGCATGGAGCTACGGAGCTGGCGGTGGATTTATGATCAGACTGACTGATCTTGAACCAACCGGAACATTATGGCTGGATTTTAAAGCAAGATATCTATTTGGTACTGAAGCAGAATACTTAAAAGAAGGATCAGTAATAATAAATACTACTACCGGAAGCGCAACTTACCGCTTATCCCGTTCTAAAGTGGATTTATTAACTTTACACATCGGAGTAATTGCTGAGTTCTAAGTTTTTATTAAAGTCAGAGTATTTAAGGCTATTATAAAAGTTAATAGCCTTTTCTTTATCAGAACAAATAGTTTGAAAAATCTTATATGTTGATTAAGGTAATTCTGAATTGACAGTAGTTTTGAATAGAACTGTAAATGTTGTACCTACGCTCTTCTCACTCTCCACAAAAATTTCTGCATTATTAATTTCAATGTATTTACTAACAAGGGATAAACCTAATCCGGTCCCTTCAAATCGTCTTGTATAGCCGGTATACTCCTGAGTAAAAGGCACAAATAAATCCGGTAGAAACTCTTTGGATATTCCTATACCGGTATCTTTAACATCTACGCAAACTAAATTATTTTCATTTCTATAGACTATAACTTCTACTTTACCCTTAGGAGTATATTTCAATGCATTATCAATAAGGTTTTGGAAAATTTGTGCAATAGTATACCTGTCCCCCTTAATTCTTGCATCATTATTATTGACAATTAACTCCAGCTTTAGATTTTTAACCTTTGCCTGATTTTTAAATTCCATCATCAGGACAGATAGTACTTCCGAGATTAAATCAAATTCGGTCATGCTAATTTCAATTGCACCTGCTTGAATTTCTGACATATTCAACACCATATCAATCGTTCGAATAAGTCTTTTCCCGCCGTTTTCAATTATCATAAAACTCGGTTTCAAATCATCACTGATAGTATTTTCAAACTCATCTCTTAGTAACGATGTAAAGCTAAGAATAGTGTTTATCGGCGTTCTTATTTCATGAGACATCTGGGCAAGAAATTCGGATTTCAGCTTATCTGCTTTTACAGCTTCTTCCTTCGCATAAACCAATTCAGCTTCGGCTAATTTTCTGTTTGTAATATCGAATGCTGTAATTATCACACAGGCTTTAGAGTTAATTAATATTTCGTTGAATGAAAATCCCAGCCATCTTTCGGAATTATTTTTAGTTCTTATCTTAACTTCAACATCAGGCACTTTGAAGTTGCGCTCCTTAATAGCATTTAAAATTCTATTAAGTAAAGAGTGCATCTCAGGAACCACAAGATTTTCTAATTTCAACTTTTGTATTTCATCAAAGGAATAGCCGGTGATTCTTGAAAATCCTTTATTAATATAAATGAACTCATCATTCCTTAAAATAAATATTGCGGCATTAATAGTGTCAGCCACCGTTCTGAATTTCTCTTCACTTTCACGGAGAGCATTTTCGGCTGTATCCCGTTCTTTACTCCGGATGTCTATCTGCCCAAGCATATAATTAAACTCATCATACAAATTACTTATCTCATCATTACCTTCTTTAAGAACCCTTATCGAATAATCATTCTGCTGATATACTTTTTTAACAGCGCCGGCAAGATCAAGTATTGGTTTGGAAATTAAATTCTGCAGCCACAGCGCGAGAAAGTAAGAGAGGAAAACAATAAATATCATCACGATAATTATTCTTACAAAAAGCTTTTCCAGGTTAGCTTTTATAGTCTTTGTGGATATACACAGTATAATTGAACCGAATTTTTTATTATTATAATCAATTGACCGATGCAATAAAAGATTATCTTTTACAAAAATATCAGCCTTATTACTTCCAAAAATAATTTTGTAAAGAGAATCTTCTTTCCCTTTTCTAAAAGAAGTAAATAACCTACCATTCGAATCAAAAACATATACTCCCTGAATCAGAGGAAAGGATTCAACTTTTCCAAGTGCATCATCAACTGCATCTTTTCTGTTGAATACTAATCCCGAAGCGCAATACTCACCGATGAGTTTTGCATTCATTTCCATATTACTAATAAGATCTTCCTTTTCATCATCCGTTGCTTTAAGATATGTTATGAAAAAACCCATTGCCGCGGCAATTACAGTAACCACAAGCATAATCAAAATAAGTTTATTCTTTATTGTAAGGTTCTTAATAAACATCATTTGTCAGTTCCTTTTGTGCTTACAACTTTTGCAAGTTTCAACAAATGATGACTAATATGAAATCCGGCATCAATCGCCGCCTTCTCATTAATCTCAAAGCGGACATTATTTTCTAATAAAAAGAAATTAATATGCACTCCCTTTAATGCAAATCCCTTATTCTCGGAAATCATCAGTACCGGTTTATCCCGTAATGCAGTGATAGTATAGTTTAAATCTTTCTCGGATAAGTTTCCGATGAAGAGTATCTGGCATTGATCGGTTTTATTCAAATCACTTAGGGGCAAAACTAAAACCTTCTTGTCCCCGATTGTTTTTTTAGAATATGTTTTTTGCAAAGCGTTCAGCATATTTGTTTTACCGTATACACCAATCACAATGGATTTATTTTCCTTTACCGGTTCTTTTTGTCCAGGCCACTCAATAAAAGTAACAAAATGCTCAAGATAAACAGCCTTAAGAGTGTACTCATCTATCTGCACAGCAGCGCCTGATAATGCAAAAACAAACAGGACTATCATCATTACAGGATAAATATATTTAAGCGGTATTCTCATAAATATCATTTAAAAATTATATTCTATCCCGAGCAAAAATCTTCTAAGGTCCTGCAAAATCATTGGACTGCCCCAGTTTGCTGTTATACTCTCACCATAATATTTTGTATCAAAAATATTCGTCACCCTACCCCAAAGTGAAATTCCATTAAATATTTTATTCAATCTTAAGCTGGCATTAAAAAGCCAGGCTGGTTCAAAATTCAGATACCCGTTATCGTCGAGCAGTTTTGCATATAATGTTGTTATATGATGAGATTGAATTCTTTTCTTACTTATATACAGTGCAGATAAATAAGCTGAAAAATTATAATACTTATATAACGCGCTTATATTTATCATATGTGGTGATACAAGATTATCTTTTACATTAACCTCTTTGTAAGTGTTGTCAAGTTGCTTAATTTTATCCTTACCTGCAGTGAATGAATAAACGGCATCTAACTGTAGAGTATTTTTCAGGAGGTGTTGAGATAGTTCAACACTTAAACCAATTCTTTCACCATCGGAAACATTCTGGCTCAATAACACAGGTACATTATAGATGCTGTCTCCAACCGTAACGTTTGTAAATTCACCGGTAGGCATACTTTCCACAATACCGTCTTTTAATGAATTATAAAAAACGTTTGTAGATATTTTTGAACTTCCTGAGGCAAATGTCCAGTCAAATTCCAATGAAGTGTTTTTTTCAGGAGAGAGATTGGTATTCTGCTTAATCAAAGAAAAAGTTGTTGTACTTGTAAGATATCCCTGTGAAATACTTGGCGCAAGGTAACCTTGAGCAAATACAAACTTAAAAAGATGCTCGCCAAATTTACCATTGAGAGATACACGCGGCATAAATGTATTATAATACCTGCTGTTCAGATCAATCCTGCCACCAAGAGCAACACTTATGTTCTCCATTGGCAGCAGTGTAAACTCCGAATAAATGCCGCCGAGACGGAAATAATGTTCAAGCTCCTTCCGCCTGTCCTTTGAAGTTATCGGTTGCCCACCTTTGCCTTCACTTATAACGGGAATTCCATAAACAAAATTAACATCTAATCCCGTAACATTAGTTACATAATCATTTATTGCTGAAACAAACTTTGTCCCGGTATTATAAGATATTGTTCTGAAGTAATAAAATTTTCTTCCGCCAAACCCGAACAAAGGATCATTATTATTGGAAGGATTATGTCTTAAAAAATCGTTCACATATAAATTTGCCGTGCTCGGGTCCATTTCATATTTTTTATATGTGGCATAAAAACTTGAGTTTAGCCAATCGGTAAAATCATCTTCATAATTAACTCTTATTACCTGATTGGTTAGTTTGGTCTGGGTAGAATAATCAGTAAGATAAAAATCAGGATTGTCACCAAAAGTTTCGCTCCCCTCCAGATTAAAGAGCGTATACCTTAAGCTAAGATTAGAATAATTAATTCCAAACCGGAACATACTATTATCGGAAGCGCGGTAAAAATTTTCTCTGAAAGAATCACCTGGAAACACATGCCTGTTCAGGTAATCGACGGATTTATCTCTTGGATCCTGCTCATCACTTTTATAAGAACTAAAACTAATTTCACCTGAAAGTTCTTCTGTAAAATACTTTTTAATTCCCCCGTTTATAATTTTTGTATTATATGTTCCGTAATCAAAACCTGCAAAAGCATATTCGGTTTCTCTTGTTATAATATTTATCATACCGGCATAAGCATCCCGCCCGTACAAAGTAGAATTCGGTCCATAAACAACTTCAATCTGTTTAACATTTCTGATCGGTGTGCTGTTCATACCAAGATACAACCCCTCTTCAGCATCATCGCTTAAACGCGAACCATCAAGCAAGATGAGGAATTTGTTATTGCCGGAATCACCGCTTCTGTGTCCTCTAAGGTTAACAATGGCTCCTTTTGTCCAATGCCCATACTCAGACTGAATCTGGAAAAAAGGAATTTCTCTAAGTGCATCTAACAGGTCTGTGTAACCTCTATCTAAAATTGTCTCCCTGTTAATGATATATATTTTTCCTGTTGCTTCCCAGTTTTGCTGTTCAAACTGACCAGGAGTTGTCACCGAAACATTCATCAGTTCTTCAAGAGAAAGATTTGACAAATCCGGAACTTCATCGTCCTGGGCAACCAGTAGAGAAGAAAAGACCAGCAACATTACAACCAATACAGACAAATAATGTTTCATGGTTATTGCCCTTGTTCTTGTTCGAAGTACAGAATCTTATTGGGTGATTCAATAGAAAGATAAGGGATATTGGTGGAATGATTACAAGACAATACGGATGGAAGCAGAAACAAAGTTAGAGAAAACAAATTACTAACCTGCTCCCGGAAAATATGCAGAACAAACGAAATCCTTTTATCTGAAATATTGATGTCCCGAAAAAGCAAAAATTCAATCCTCCTACCCGCCAAGAAAGCTAAGATAATATTCCGAGGAAACAATCTTGAATGATAAACTAATGTTTTAATTCAAAAAGATTAACTTACTTTAATTTGAATCAGATACAATTAATTATCGGCAAAAACTGCATTAAATTTAGACCTGTGTGATTACTTTTATGCTGTTTTTCTCTTTCTAAACAAGTTCGGGAAAATGTTTTAAGAAAACACTCTGATTTTAATAATTCGGAATTAAGCTTGCAAAATTTGCTTAACTACTGCTCCGGTTTCATTACAAGCAAAAATATTATTTAAGATCCTCCCAGATAGATTTCAGTTTAAGTAATTTTTCTTCCCAGTCATTTTTCTTCTGACGTTCTTTTTCTACCACCTCACTTGGCGCGTTCTTAACAAAATTTTCATTTGACAATTTTTTACTTACACCAACCAGGCTTCCCTCTAATCTTGTTATTTCTTTTTGAAGCCTGCTGCGCTCAACGTCAAGATCAATCAATCCCTCTAATGGAATAAATAAATCATTGCCGCGTATTACCGAGGCAGCAGCAGCATGAGGTTTAGCTAAATTTTTATCAACAATTATGTTTTCAACTTTTCCAAGTTTACTTATATAAAGCTTTTGATTTATGGATAAATCCTCACCACGAAAATGTACATCTATATTTTTAGAAGGAGGGATATTCATTTCCCCACGAATATTTCTTACCGCTGTAACAAATTCTTCAACAAAAGCAAATTCATCCTCGGCATTTTTATTAACTAAAGTTTCATCAAACTTTGGATAATCAGTCAGAGAAATACTCTCTCCATCTTTTCTTTCCGAAATTAAATTCCAAATTTCCTCAGTAATAAACGGCATAAACGGATGTACTATTTTAAGCATATCTTCGAACAAGGAGATTGCTCTTGTAAGGACTGCCGATTTAACTTCTTCATTATCGCCATATAAACGACTTTTCATCATTTCAATGTACCAGTCGCAGAAGTCATTCCATACAAATGAATAAAGCATTTTGGTAACATTGTTAATTTCAAAGTTATCCATCGCTTTATTGATATCCTGAAGTGTACTTTGGAAGCGTGACATTATCCATTCATCTGCAAAATCGATATGCTTGTTTTTAAGTTCGGGATTTAAAGGAATAGATTGAGAATTCATTAAAAGAAAGCGTCC
>CAZIDB010000053.1:12506-24477 GCA_964537965.1 uncultured Melioribacter sp.
GCAGGAGTAACTTTAACTGCACCGGTACCAAAGTTCATGTCAACATAATCATCAGCAAAGATCGGAATTTCTCTGCCAACAATCGGAAGCACAATTTTCTTCCCGATTAATTCCTGGTATCGCTCATCATTTGGATTAACTGCAATACCAGTATCGCCAAGCATTGTTTCAGGACGAGTAGTAGCAACAACAACAAATTCATCACTGTCCTTTATCGGATATTTGAAATACCAAAGTTTGCCTTGTATAGTTCTGTACAAAACTTCTTCATCGGAAATTGCGGATTTTGAAACAGGGCACCAGTTAACCATTCTGTAACCACGGTAGATTTTCCCCTTCTTGTATAGATCAACAAACGCTTCAATTACTTTTTTATAATAATGATCATCCATCGTAAAGCGTTCACGTTCCCAATCGCAGCTAACGCCAAGTTTACGAAGCTGCTTTGTAATTATGCCGCCGTATTTTTTAGTCCATTCCCAGCAATGTTTTAGAAATTCCTCTCTGCCTATAGTTTTTTTATCAACACCATTGTCTTTTAAGAAGTTTGTAACTTTTGTTTCGGTAGCTATTGATGCGTGATCTGTTCCCGGTACCCAGCAGGAATTATAACCAAGCATTCTTTTATATCGAATATAAACATCCTGAATTGTATTGTTAAGAATATGACCCATAGTTAAAATACCTGTCACATTCGGTGGAGGGATTACAATTGAGTATGGTTTTTTATTGTTATCAATTTCACTGTGATAAATTCTTCTGCTTTCCCAATATGAATACCATTTATCCTCAACTTCTGAAGGAATATAAGCTTTTGGAATTTCTTTGCTGCCGTTAGTCATTTTTCTCTCATGATTCTTAAAACTGGCTTCAAATATAACAAAAATGACTGAATGAATCAGTCTGGTCAACCTTACATTGCTTATTCATAATTATCTTTCCAAATTCATTAAAAATATAATGTTAACAAAAATTTCTCTGGATTGAATTAAAAAAATTACTTTTATTGAATAATACATATCATTTATTATTTTAGTAATAAACCAAAATGATGGAATATCGCATGACAAAATCTGAACAAGCAAAAGAAATTTTTAATGGGGGGTATTCATGTTCTCAGGCAGTATTTTCTACTTTTTGTGAAGAACTGGGATTAAAAAAAGAAAACGCTTTAAAGATTGCCGGAGCCTTTGGAGGTGGAATGGGACACATAGGAGAAACCTGCGGTGCTGTTACCGGTGCTTTTTTGGTAATTGGATTAAAACATGGAAAAATAAGAGCAGATGATAATGAGGCTAAAGCAAAAACTTATGAACTAGTTCAGCAGTTTGCCAAGAAATTCAAAGAGAAACATGGAAGTTTGCATTGCAATGAACTAGTTGGATTTGATCTTTCCACTGAAGAAGGTCTGGAAAAAGCGAGAAATGAAAATAAGTTTAAAACTGTTTGCCCGTTTCTGGTGGAAGATGCTGCAGCAATAATTGATGAATTACTAAGTATATAAAATAAATACATTTGACTTGTACTCGTTACAATGACAATAATAATTTTGTTTTTAAGTTTGTAAAGATATTTGTAACCCTAATTGCATAATCCATAAAACAATCCCAAACCTTATCTCAACTCCTATAAAATCATATCAATTTCCCTTTGAAGAAAATAGTTGTTTATTAAAATAAAATTGGTTAAGCTAAATATGTACCTGTAAGTTCGGGAAGTGATACTTACCCATCTAATTTTTGTGAGGGCATCGCTTTGAAATTTGGAGAAACTAAATAATCTTTTTAGTCAATTCATTTTAGGAGGTATATATGGCTACACCAGGCCAGGAATTAGCTTCACTTGATTTCGAAAATCTAATTGGAGGACCACTTATTGCCGTTGTACATGCACAGGCACAGGCTGCTATGGCAACTGTTAACTTTATAAAACAGGTAGGCTTTAAACCACCCACAAGTGCAATAACATTTGATAATCAAACAACGGGCGAACCGGCAACTGTTACTTTTAAATATAAAAAAAGTGTTCCAAAAGCAGATGGCAGCGGTGAGGAAGTTAAAGATGCTGAACTTACCGTACCCTTTTTGGCTATGCTTCCAATCCCATATTTGCGTGTCCAGGAAACTAATGTAGACTTCCTGGCAAAAATAAATTCAGTGCAATTCCGACAGGTTGATACGAACATAGGTGTTACAGGAGAACTTGAAGCTAAAGCCGGATGGCTTTGGGGCAGTGCCCGTCTGAAAGTAACAACTACTTTCCAGCGAAACACAAAAGAAGGTTCAACTGTTTCCAGGGATTATTCTATGGGAGTAAAAGTAAAAGCAGTGCAGGAAGAAATGCCCGGCGGATTAGACAGGCTGCTTAGCGTTCTTGAATCACTTATTAAAGAAGAAGTAAAATAGGAGATATTTTTAATGGCAAGTCTTGGTGATGTCCTTGGTGGAATATTAAATCAAATTAATAAAGGAAGGAGTCAGGCAGATGTAGCCGCTTTAGAAATTGCCAATATTTATAAAGACCACCCTTTGCTTTCTTCATTCCCAATTCCACGAGTAACACTTGAAGAAGTAACAATTGATCTGAAAATGTCAATTGCTCAGGTTCCCTCAAAACATAATTACTTTTCTCCAATAGTTAGGTCCGAAATAATAAGACTGCTAAAGACAGAAATAACCGGGCTTGCAGAGAAGGAACCGCAATTTGGTTCCTTCTTAAGTAAGTCAGGCGAATTCAATAAACTATGGCAGGAATTACAAATTCAGTCACTTGAAAAAATTTCCGGATTGATACCTTTGAATTCTGAAGCAGATCCACAAATACTAGCCAATTCTATTGCCACATTTTTGAGCAACGATATTTCAAAAATAATCGCAAGGCCTGAAACCCATCTTGGTATAAATGCTTTAAGAGAGTTTTCATCAAAAATCTCTCCGCAATTGGAAACTAATTTCAAAAACAGATTACTCGAATTAATCAATCAGATTTTAGATGTAAACAAATCTACGCAGGATAGGTTCGAAATTCTCGTTGCTACAGAAGAGTTGGAAAAAATTCCACCTGAGAAAATTACAACAATGAAATTCTCAATAAAAGAATCGGATAGAAGCTGGACAAAAATAGAAACAGAAGCAGGTGGAATGATGGACAGGTTAATTCCATTATAATAATTTAATTGAAAGGAAAAGACAATGAACACTTTTACAAAAAAAGGATTTTATCTATTAACTATATTTTTACTTCTAAGTCTGCCATATAATACTTTTGCCCAGGAATGGTCATCCGTTCAAAAGGAAGTCTGGAAAAATGTTGAGGCATATTGGGAGGCTTCTGCAAAAAATGATCTGGAAGGATTTTTATCATACTTCCACGATAATTATCTTGGCTGGTCGAACAGTAGTCAGTCACCTTCAAATAAAATGGACGTTCGTAAATGGGTTGGCTATGAACTTTCAACCGGGAAGGTATTGGTTTATTCAGTCAAACCATTGGCCATTCAGGTTTATGGTGAAGTTGCATTTACTCATTATTTTTACTCATTGTTAACACAGAACAAGGAAGGTAAAGATAAATTTGAAAGCGGGAGATGGACGGATATATTAATTAAACAGGGGAATAAATGGGTACTAATTGGTGACCAAGGCGGAAAAACTTCCAAGGACAATTAAAAATAAAAACCTTGAAGGTCATTCTCAGACCTTCAAGGTTAATCAAAGAATTATTTAACTAAAGTCATCTTGCTTGTTGCATTCATTATCTTGCCGTCAATTCCCAAAGCTTTAATGTTATAAATATACATTCCGCTTGTTAAATTGGCTGCATTAAAGTTTACGTTGTGTGTTCCTGCTGAATAATTTCCATCTGCTAATGTTGCTACAACTTGTCCAATCATATTATAAACCTGCAAGCTAACTCTTGAATCAACCGGTAAAGCAAATTTAATTGATGTTGAAGGATTGAATGGATTTGGATAGTTCTGTTTCAAACTAAATACTTCCGGTACATCATTCTTTGCTTCAATTACATTTGAATATTCAAATGTCCCGTCAAAATCAAGCTGTTTCAGTCTGTAATAGTACGTGTTTCCCTCTTTAACATTTTTATCAACAAATGAGTAAACACTTACTGAGGTTGTTGTACCTTTTCCTTCTACAAAGGCAACTGTGCTAAAGGAAACTTTATCAGTACTTCTTTCAACTTCAAATCCTCTGTTGTTAACTTCCGTAGCAGTTTTCCAATCAAGTTTAACATTTCCTGCAATAACTTTTGCAATAAAGGAAGTTAATTCAACAGGAACATTGTTATGAATAAATTCAATATTATCAAAATAGTTCGTACTTCCGCCTGTTCTTGTTGAAGGGAAATCTGGAATCAGCGTTAACCTGTAAACTGTTTTTCCGATATCAGCGGAGTAATCAAATGTTAGTTTCTCCCATTGATTAACAACAGTGTTGGGAACATTAACATCATGATTTCCGCCTTCTGTAAATTCAAGCTTAAGATTGAAATTGGAAATTACATCTTTATAAACCATTACCGTCGGCATACTGTTATCCGCAGTAAGTTTGAAATCGACTATGTCATCGGTAAAAAATCCGGACCATGGATCTCCATCGGAACGGACAATGTACTTTCCAACTCCGCTAGATGTGTTAATTCCTGTAGCAGAAGGATTTGTAACCACTGCGTAATCGGTTGAATCCTGGCTTGGACCGTTAGCAAAAACAGTCCAGTGCCAATCCTGTCCGTAGGTTTCAAAATCAATTGTTGTTTGCCCTAAAATACCAACTGAGAAGAGGAACAAAGAAAGTATCAATAATCGCTTCATACTGACCTCCTTTAATTAATGAATGTGGTGTAATTTAAGAAAAATTCCTGTAAGAAAATTTTATTTCTGATTTGTAAGTTTGTTAACAGAATAAGCAAACTTGTTAAGAACTAATCCAAGATGAAATCATTCATATTGAATATATAAATCATGAAAAACCCTGAGAGTTTTACTCAAACCCTCAAGGTTTATTGAAAGATTATTTAACCAGTGTCCCCGATAATTATCGGGATTTCAGATGAAGTGACAGGATCACTTCATCATCAACATCTTCTTAGTTGCGTTCATTACCTTGCCGTCTATTCCCAATGCTTTGATGTTGTATATGTACATTCCGCTTGTTAATCCGGATGCATCAAAGTTTACATTGTGTGTGCCGGCCGAGTAATTTCCGTCTGCCAATGTTGCTACTACCTGTCCTATCATATTATATACCTGTAAGGTAACTCTTGAATCAACAGGTAATCCAAATTTTATTGATGTTGACGGGTTGAACGGGTTTGGATAATTCTGTTTCAGGCTGAATACTTCTGGAACATCATTCTTTGCTTCTATTACATTTGAATATTCGTAGGTTCCGTCATAATCTATTTGTTTCAACCTGTAATAATATGTCTTTCCTTCGGCAATATTTTTATCCTGGTATGCATAACTGTTTGCCGAAGTTGTTGTTCCTTTTCCATCTACAAATGTAATTGTGCCGAATAAAACTTTGTCAACACTTCTTTCAACTTCAAAGCCCCTGTTGTTTACCTCTGTTGCTGTCTTCCATTCAAGTTTAACAACACCGGGAGCAACCTTTGCCGTAAACGATGTTAATTCAACAGGGACATTGTTGTGAATGAATTCAATATTATCGAAATAGTTCGTACTTCCGCCTGTTCTTGTTGAAGGGAAATCTGGAATCAGCGTTAACCTGTAAACTGTTTTTCCGATATCAGCGGAGTAATCAAATGTTAGTTTCTCCCATTGATTAACAACAGTGTTGGGAACATTAACATCATGATTTCCGCCTTCTGTAAATTCAAGCTTAAGATTGAAATTGGAAATTACATCTTTATAAACCATTACCGTCGGCATACTGTTATCCGCAGTAAGTTTGAAATCGACTATGTCATCGGTAAAAAATCCGGACCATGGATCTCCATCGGAACGGACAATGTACTTTCCAACTCCGCTAGATGTGTTAATTCCTGTAGCAGAAGGATTTGTAACCACTGCGTAATCGGTTGAATCCTGGCTTGGACCGTTAGCAAAAACAGTCCAGTGCCAATCCTGTCCGTAGGTTTCAAAATCAATTGTTGTTTGCCCTAAAATACCAACTGAGAAGAGGAACAAAGAAAGTATCAATAATCGCTTCATACTGACCTCCTTTAATTAATGAATGTGGTGTAATTTAAGAAAAATTCCTGTAAGAAAATTTTATTTCTGATTTGTAAGTTTGTTAACAGAATAAGCAAACTTGTTAAGAACTAATCCAAGATGAAATCATTCATATTGAATATATAAATCATGAAAAACCCTGAGAGTTTTACTCAAACCCTCAAGGTTTATTGAAAGATTATTTAACCAGTGTCCCCGATAATTATCGGGATTTCAGATGAAGTGACAGGATCACTTCATCATCAACATCTTCTTAGTTGCGTTCATTACCTTGCCGTCTATTCCCAATGCTTTGATGTTGTATATGTACATTCCGCTTGTTAATCCGGATGCATCAAAGTTTACATTGTGTGTGCCGGCCGAGTAATTTCCGTCTGCCAATGTTGCTACTACCTGTCCTATCATATTATATACCTGTAAGGTAACTCTTGAATCAACAGGTAATCCAAATTTTATTGATGTTGACGGGTTGAACGGGTTTGGATAATTCTGTTTCAGGCTGAATACTTCTGGAACATCATTCTTTGCTTCTATTACATTTGAATATTCGTAGGTTCCGTCATAATCTATTTGTTTCAACCTGTAATAATATGTCTTTCCTTCGGCAATATTTTTATCCTGGTATGCATAACTGTTTGCCGAAGTTGTTGTTCCTTTTCCATCTACAAAAGCTATTGAGTTAAAGGAAATTTTATCTAAGCTTCTTTCAACTTCAAAACCTTTATTGTTAGTTTCGGTAGCAGTCTTCCATTCAAGGTTAACTTTTCCGGAGACTAATTTTGCAGTAAAGGAAGTTAATTCAACCGGAACGTTTGTTTCAACAAAGTTCAAAGTTCTCCATGTTCCGCCCCATTCGCTTCCCCACCATTGTTTGTAATAATTCCCGTTAGTACCCCATGGGCTTCCGGGAACACTATAATGGTCAGGATCAAAAATAACAATGGCTACCTGTAGAGGGGGAGTCAATCCGGTTATCTGAGATAAATGGAGAACTGCTTCTGCAGTATATCCACCATCAACATCTGAAGAATCGAAAATAGTACCAGTAACAACGCCTGCACCTTCATATGAACCTGCAGGAGCAGCAGCACCACCGCCGGTTTCAACACCAATCTTATAACCAGGACCATCATTTACGATGTAGAGTTTAAGTTCTGTAGTAGCAGAACCATTCTTAATCATCATAAACATTCCATCACCTTCCCAATCAAACTTGCATACCTGCTGGTCATTTGATTGTAAGGAAATGTAAAGATCCGTTCCTTTGTGAAGAAAACGTACATTAGTAGTTGAGAGATCACGGTAGTTACCTTTAACTACAGCGCCGGCAGTAGGTGTATTAGCATATCCGGCCGGAACACCGTCTTTCTGGAATGCAATGTAATTCATTGGCAGGAACCAACTGCTTTCAAGAACACCATCAACTGTTATTGATGGGACAGCAAGAACATCAATTGATAAAGGATCTGCAACAGCCTGTGCATTTACAGGGGCAGCACTTACCAGCAAGAGAATAAATAAAACTGCTGATAATTTGTAAAGCGTCTTCATAGAACCTCCTAAGTTTAGTTAATAAGTTATTTTTAATTAGAACAATAATTGAGAATGAGTAAAACTTTTTCCTCTTCCTTAACAGATATCCGATATGCCAGATTATGTTTTATCGGTATAACCTGTTTTTACTCTTATTTTTTTCTCTTCCATAAAAGATTAAGAGCAAAGGAACAACTCATCATCTTTTTTCAAAATAAATTTCTATTGTTGCCGGAAATTCTGTTATTACTATTTCATCCGGATTCTTTGTGTTCACCTCCTTTTGGTTCACAATTATTTTAGTTGAATTTTCTTTTGCCGGATTTATAAATTTTATTCCTCCCGCCGGTATTCGTATTTCACCATTAATATTTACAATGTATTTACCTGCTTCCTTTTTTATTGAATAGTTCAACGGGCCATAATATGTCGGAAGATTTTTTATACTTATTCCTTCAGGCGAATCAACCCACTCTTTATAAAGTCCCGCACCAACAACCAACGAGTTATCGAGTTCATCTTCATAAACAAAGAAAGAGCGGATTGAGTTAATGAAATCTGATCCGACCCATGTATGCGGCATATCGCCTATAAAGCGCGGCAAATTCTTATCTTTCCAAACAACCTCTGCCCAGTGATTCCATCCCCCGTTTTTTACTACCGGTCTTTGATCCGACAAGAAAAATTTTACAAGTTCATGTGCACGTTCAACCTGGTTAAGATAAATATATGAACCAATTACGCGGACCTCATAAGGTGTATAATTTGTCCAATCGTATAAAGGATCAAGTCTTTTCGTAAAGTTCTCATAATAAATATCAAAAGTATTCTGAAGATAAGGCTGAGGAATATTATGATATTCATTAACAGGGCTTAACGCAGTTGTAGTTGAAGTAGCATCAAAGTCGCCAAGTTCTGCACAACCAGGGATGTAACTAATCCTGTTATTCTTAATTGACTGTCTGATTGAATTATAAATATTTGTCTGGAACTCATCTCTCTGCTTAACAAACTTTTCTTCATAATCTTTTTTTCCAAGTATTTTAGCTATCTCAACTGCGTCCTTCATTCCTTTTAAGCCGAAGAAATCATCCCAGTAAGAGTGCCGCGGATGATCCGAATAACCCTCGTGACTAATTGATTCAGGCATTAAACCGTAAAGCGCTTTAAGAGAATCATTTCCGTTTTTATAATAATCTGTTTTTCTTTGACTGATTAGAGTATCCATATAATTCATTGCAGCTATTACATTCACAAACCTGTCTTTAAGAAGCGAAGTATCCTTTGTGAAATTAAAGTACTGCATAAACGCTAAAACAAGTTGACCGTGGCTATCATTTTCGGGGACAGGATCAGGACCGCGTTTATCAACAACACAAGGAACTTTTCCGTTCGGGAATTGATAAGATGAATACCAGTTAATAAATTCTTTAACTTCGTCTGTAATTCCCATTTTAAGTAAAGCAGAAGAAGTAAGCGAACCGTCACGAATCCATGAACGCTCGTAAGATCTTGAGCCGGGCTGAATGCCTTTTCCATCCCTGTTGATTAATATGTACGCAAGATTAGATTTTATTGTGTTGACAATTTTATCTGCTGATTGAGGTAAATTGAATTCAACATTGTTAAGCTTTTCTTTCCAGTATTTTTTAGTTAATTCCAGTTGTTCAGTAATATATCTCTTTCCAGATGCTATATTGTTAAATTGTTTAATGGTTGAATTGTTGTAAAAAGGAACAGCAACATAAAATTCTTTTTCTTCACCCGCGTTCAATTCATATTGATATGATAAAGCACCGGAAGCATAACCAAAATTATCAATGACTTTTTTGTTTGTTGGCAAGATTCCTTTATTCAAATATTCAGTTATATCTCCCTCGTCAAACTCAGCCGCACCAAAAGTATCCGGTTTAGTTAACGGAATAATTTTTTTCTTACCGTTAACAATAATTTTCTTCCCGGTATAGTCTATCGAGTTTATCTTTGCTGTACCTCCTGGATTATTCAGGAACTGCCAGGGCGGGTTAACCTGGAAAGGACGAATTGCAAGGAAAAATTTACCCTTCTGAAATTCATTACTGCAATTTCTGATTTTATAAGTAAGATAAAATACCGAACTTCCGGCTTTACCGGATGCAAAAATTTTTGTCGTGAGATTTAATTGATCAGTATTCCACTCAACAACCGGGATTGGTAAATACCCATCTTCAAGCTTCTGTTCAGTCTTTACATTATTCCAGGTTAGTAACTTATCATTGTTAAAAATGAATGGCTCAACCGAGAAATTTCTTTTATCTGTTTCAACCATTCCCTCTTCATTTATCAAAGCTTCCTTCTCATCCCCGCTAACGCCTGTAATAGTCCAATAAGATTGCTCGTTATAATTGTATTTGGGGAAATACCCGCGTGGTTTATCTTTCGCTATCTCATTAAAAAACTTTTCCGGACTTTCGGAGAATTCAAATCCTTTAACTTTAATATCCTTTACTATATAGCCATTTTTATTGCTGCATTTTGTTAAGAGGAGCTTAATAAATTTCGATTCCAGATCTTTAAGGTAGATATATTGTCTTCCACCTTTTCCATTCTTAACTGAATAAACAGTTTCCCAGTTCTTTCCATCATTTGAAATCTGCACCTGGTATTTCTCGGCATAATCTTTTTCATCCCAGTCAATAACAAGTCCGCCGAACTCCCTGTATTTCTTCAGATCAATTTCGATAAATTGCTTTTCGTGTTTAGAGCTTTTCCAAACTGAATTTAAATTTCCATCTCCAAGGTTTGTAAATAAAGGATGGCTTGAGGAAGCCGAGAAATATGGTTCGGGAAATTCTTTTGATATTTCATCTAATTCTTCGAAATGGAAATCATCAAGATAGTATGAGCCTTTGCCTCCGTTTGCAGATGAAATAAAGAATTCAATCTTGTCAAATTCTTTTAATGATTTATCCTCAATTGGTCCCCAGGCAAAACTTATATGTCGTTTCTTAATTACAACTTTCT
The DNA here is from genome assembly GCA_964537965.1 of uncultured Melioribacter sp. Lineage (GTDB taxonomy): Bacteria > Bacteroidota > Ignavibacteria > Ignavibacteriales > SURF-24 > SURF-24. The sequence goes on from CAZIDB010000053.1 coordinate 23,254, forward strand.
GCCAGTTACCAGGAAATTCATAACTTCTTTGAATAAGCCACCAGACGTTTAAACCGCTTTTATCTACAAGCTTAAATTCAAGATTGTTGGCCGGACCATCACCTTTAATATAAAATGAGAACTGGAAATTATGCGGCAGTTTCATGGGCATCTCTTTCTGAATGCCGCAGTAGCCTGAACCAGAAATAAAATTATAATTAATCTTTATCGCTTTTCCGGTTCTTCCCTGTACAAGTGAAGTTTTTATATCAACCTGGTCAGATGCAACTTTCTTCCAGCCTGAAACAGATTCAAAATCGTCAAGCACTTCAGATTGTGCAAGAATGCAATTCAGCAGAACAATGAAATATGTAAATAATGCTTTGTACATAATCCTCTTTAATTGAACACTGATCGTTATGATCTTTCTGATCTGCGCTGATCATATTAATCATAAAAATCTGTGCGCTATTTTTTAATCAAACCTACACCAATCAATCCTTTCTGAATAATTTCATCCTTCATCATATATTTCCAGACGAACCCGGTTTTATAATTTTCTATCATCAATACAATTGGTCCCTGGTCTAATCCCAGATAATCTTTATCAAACCATTTAGCAGTTGGATTGAATGCATCCACAAAACCGTATTTTCCCCAAAGACCTTTGCTGCCGTAAGTTTCTTTCATATTTATCAAAGCAGGAATAGCTATTTCCGGAGCAAATACAATTGAAGCTGCCGAAGCTGTTGGGGCAATAGTTCCGTCATCAAAATCTGCACTACCAACTCCGGATGCTCCTCTTGCTGCATATCCATAAAATTTTTTGTCATCAAAATTAAACTGATCTCCAGGTCCATCACATGCTGTCAATCCCCATAGCAATGAGTCATATCCAATCCATTTATGTGGATTATCAATTGCATACATAAATTGTGTATAAGCTGCGCGTCTTGAGTTTTCGAAATAATCTATTCCCTTATCAGTTAAATATGAATCTGTCAAACCTCTCAGGTCAACAAACATCTGGGTATACTGGTGACCGAACATTGGGGGAAAGATTACGTGAGCAAATCCTTTGTACGGTTCTTTCCACTCATAAGTTTTAAGCCAGGTTTGATAAGCCTTATCAGCATTAGGCATTCCGCAGCCTGCAGCAAGGATGTAAAGAAACTGTGCTTCTGTATAACCAAACCATCCCCATTCATGAAATCCTTCTTCGGGCTGCCAGGCAAAATTAACTGC
>CAZIDB010000054.1:0-8544 GCA_964537965.1 uncultured Melioribacter sp.
AAAAATATTACAAAGTTTAAATGGAGTCTTTATGTTCAAAACAATTGTTGAACACGAATTAAAAAATATTCTGTTAAGTCCGAAGTTTCCGGCAATATTTATTGTTTGTGCATTACTACTTATAATGAGCGTGTATGTCGGTGTTCATCAGTATAAAAGCGGCATTAAGCAATATGAAACAATAAACCAGCTTACAAACCAGGAGATGCGCGAAAGTACAAGCTGGATGTCGCTTACCACCAAGGCGCATCGTAAACCTGAACCTTTACAGATATTTGTAAGCGGAATAAATTATGACATCGGAAGATATTCGCCTGTTAACCAGTTTGAACAAACGAAACTAACACACAGCACTTATTCCGATGAACCGGTCTATGCCATATTCCGTTTCTTAGATTACACGTTTATTATAACTGTAGTGCTTTCATTGTTCACGATTCTCTTTACTTATGATTCTGTAAACGGTGAAAAGGAAAAAGGAACGTTAAGATTAATCTTTTCCAACCCGGTTCCGCGCGTTCAATTTATACTTGCAAAGTTCTCCGGAATATGGTTAGGATTAATTATTCCGATTATGATTCCCGTTTTAATCAGTTTACTTATAGTGCTGTTGTCTGGGGTTCCTTTAACAGGCTCAGATTGGATTAAGTTAATTTCGTTGATTGCCGTATCAATTGTTTATTTAACTTTCTTCATTGTTGCCGGAATTTTTATTTCAACAATTACAAAAAGAAGTTCTATTTCATTTCTTGTTTCTTTGTTGATATGGATTTGTTTTGTGTTTATAATTCCGCGTGCGGGAGTAATACTTGCCGGTCAGGTTGTTAATGTTCCAACCATCGCAGAGATAGAGGGAAAGCAGGACAGATATTCTAAAGACAGGTGGGATAAAAGTATGAAGGAATCTCAACAAAGATGGATTGAAAGAAACAAAGGATTAGACAGATTAAGTGAGGCAGAAAGTGAAGCTTACCGTGATGAAAAGATGTGGGAGTGGATGGAAGAGGAAGATAAAGAGCGTAAAAAGGTTGAAGCCGATATTGATAAAAATAATAAACTGCTTCTTGAGGAAGTTAGAAATAAAAAAGCAATACAAGAGCAGCTTGCTTTTATGTTTTCAAGATTATCGCCGGTTTCTTCTTTTCAGTTAGTTGCACAGAATATAGCGGGAACGGGATTGAATCTTAAGAACCGTTATGAAGACGCTATTAACCAATACCGTACGGAGTTCAATTCATATAAGGAAAGAAAACAAAAGGAATCCGGCGATGTTGGCGGAATAAGAATAATGATTGATTCAGAAAAAGGAGTTAAGATAGATACGGATAGAGAGAAAGGAACACTTGATATTTCTTCTCTTCCAAAGTTTGCAGCAGCGCCGTATCAATTGCAGGAGGGTTTATCTTTAGCGGTTATTGATATAGGATTACTTTCTGCATTTACAATTTTATTTTTTGCTGCAGCTTTCTTTTTCTTTTTGAAGTATGATTTAAGATAATCTTGGCATCTTGGCGCCTTAGCGGTATCCCGAGCGAAGTCGAGGGATACCGCTAAGACGCAAAGGCATTAAAAATTAATTTACAAACTGTTTGGCGTAATACTTAGCAGTCAGCTTTTCACCGGTCGCTTTCTCAATCATTTTGTTCCAGGAATATTTCGTCCCGACCGAGAATATCTTATCAACAAAATATTTACCAACTTCAGGTTTATTAAAGTAACTGTCTTTCTTAGGATCCATTGACTTTGTTACATTATTCGAAATGTAACTTGCAATCTGCGAAGCCAATAATTCACCAAGTTGATAGTTATGATAATAGCATGGATAGCTTGCAATGTGAATCTTTGATGCCCAATCAGGTTCGTTTCTGTCTGCAGGGCGTTTAATCATCTGGTACTTTTCAACTAAATCCCACCATAATTTATTCAAATCCTGATCCGGATTTTCATACATCCCTTTTTCAAAACGGTAAACTACCTGTGTCCATCTGCTGAATACAAGCTGCTCAAGGCGTAATGATTTGTGTGCTTCTTCAGCAACCTTATCAACTTCTTCTTTTGGTACGCCGGCAACATCAGTTAACCAAACAGGGTTGGAAGCAAATCTGCCGAACAGCATTGCAATTGCTTCTGTTGTAAAAGTATGAGCCGGTTCTCTCAATGTCCATGGTAAAGCTTGGTCTATTTTGAAATCATAAATAGCATGACCAAATTCATGTAACGAAGTGTTCATCCAGTTGCAGTTTGGTTTAACATTCATTACTACTCTTATGTCGGTATTTCTTTCTATTGTTGTACAGTAAGCGTGCTGGTATTTGCCTTCTTTTTCATACAAGTCGCTTTTCTCTGCTAACTTTTCAATTGGCAAACCAAGGCTTGCATAATACTTTTCTGTTAATGCAACTATGTCTTTATCTTTATAGAAACCATCAAGGTCAACGTTGTAAATCTTTGGCGCTTCCTGGAAGAATCTGTTCTGGTAATGCCACGGCATAAGCTGATCTTTTGGAATGTTATATTTTTTTGCAAGAACATCATCCATTTCACTTTTTATATTGATGAATGTTTCTCTTGTAAGATTATCAAGTTCATTAAAAAGGTTTTCAATTTCTTTCGGATCCTGTTCGCTTAGTTTTAAACTCATCTCGTGGAAATTACTAAATCCGAGTTTCTTGGCAACTTCATTTCTAAGTTTAACAAGATTAACAACATCTGCTGCTGCAACACTTCCAATCTTTTTGCTTCCTTTCCAGGCTGCTTCAAGTTCTTTAGAGTTTGCAGAGGTTTTAAGAATATCTTCAACCTGGTTATCTGTTAATTTCTTTCCGTTAACTTCTGCACGGAACGTTGAGAATTTGTTTTCAATTTCACTTTGTGCCTTAATCATTTTTTCAAGGCTTACTTCATCAATCTGTTTACTTAAGTACGCATTATATAAAAGATCAAGCTGGCGTTTTAAATCTTCATCTGTAATTAAACCTGAATCTTTTATTCTTTTCAGTTTTGCAAAATCTTCTTTGTTAGCATAGATCTTACTTCTTTTTATTTCAACCTCGGCATTCTTTTCGTAATCTTCTTCTTTACCGGAAATTGTAGCATTGAAATATGTAAGGGCAGATTCGTTAGTTAAAGGAACAACCTTTGCTTCATAATCTTTTATGAACTGAACAAGTTCCTGTTTCATCTTTTCGCCCTCCTGGTTTCCACATCCTATAAGAAATAATAAGGATGCTATTATTATGTAAAAAAAGTTTTTATTCATTTAACACCTTTGTAATAAATTGTATTTATATTTTTAAACTTAAACAAAGCTTTTGGCTTCGGAAAGTTTAGTGAGTTATTTAAAAGTTAAGTATATCTTCACGGTATAAAAGTAAGATAGCCGATTGAGGAATAATAAGCATTTTCTCCCTCTCAACTTCAATTTCAATTGCTTCTTTTCTAAGAAATACTGCAAGGTCTCCTTCCTTTGCCTGTAGTGGAATATATTTGGTTGTATTCTTCTTTTCTTTCCATGGCTCATCGTCGTCAATGTTTGCAGCAATGGGATAACCCGGCCCAACTTTAATTACATACCCGGTCTGAACTTTCTCTTTATCAGCAACTGTGGGAGGTAAATATAAACCGCTTAAAGTCCGTTCAGCATTTTCTTCCGGACGCACTAAAACTTTATCTCCTACAACTAATATTTTTGCCGTGTTAATCACAATAATTCCTGATTTTTCATAGATGAAAAATATTGAGAAAAACTTTCCTTTTCTACAAAAATATTTGTATCCTTGCCTTGAATAAAAACGGGAGAATCGGTTGCAGCAAAAATGGAACGACAGGTATTCAACAGAAGAATTTATTTTCGGTACAGAACCTAACCAGTTTTTAAAGAATGAACTTGAAAAGATTAAACCGGGTAAAATTCTTTTCATAGCAGAAGGAGAAGGTAGAAATGCTGTTTATGCTGCAAAGTCAGGCTGGCAGGTTGATGCTATTGACTTCAGTTCGGTTGCTAAGGAAAAAGCTCTTAAGTTAGCTGCTAAAAATAAAGTCTCAGTAAATTATGAGATTTATGACCTTGCCGAATATACTCCGCCCAAAAATCTATATGATGTTGTCGGAATATTTTATCTGCACATTCCGGTTGAATTAAGGGAAGAGGTGCTTAAGAAAGCAATTGATGCTTTAGCTTTAAGCGGCAAACTGATTCTTGAAGTCTTTGAAAAAGAGCAGGTGAATAAAAAAACATTTGGCCCGTCCAACCCTGAAGTTCTTTACTCACTTGAAGATATTGCAGCCAACTGCATCGATCTTGATTTTGAAAAGTTTGCTAAGGAAGCCACATTTTTGGATGAAGGTGATGGCCACAAAGGGGAAGGTACAGTAATCCGTTTTGTGGGAGTAAAGACTTTTTGAGATAAATTACTCAATGCTTCTATTAAATTATTGCGAAAACTCGCCGAAAAGCTATTCTACAAAAGTATTTTTAAAATAGTTAGAAACTATTCTTGACAAAACAGTTTCCGTTTGTTAATTTGGAAACGTAAAAAACGAAAATAGTTTCCAAGGGATTAAATGGAAAACGATAAAATCAAAATAATGAAATATGCCCTGGATAAGTTCTTCAAAGAAGGCTTCTATAAGGTTACAATGGATCAGCTTGCCTCTGAACTTAGGATGAGCAAAAAAACTATCTATAAGTATTTTCCATCAAAAGAAATTCTTGTGCAGGATACAGTTGAATTCATGAAGGGATATATCAGCGCATCAATCATTAAGATAATCGATTCGAATGATAATGCCGTTGTAAAAGTAGTTGGACTGGCTAAAGTTATAACAGACTTATGGATGAATGTTAAAGAGAAAATGCTTGTTGAGCTTGAAAGACATTATCCTAAAATTTGGCAGGGGATTGATGAGTTCAGAATTATGATGATGAACAGGAATCTCTCTAAACTTTTTGAGCAGGGAAAGAAGGAAGGATTAATTAAGGATTACCCAAGTGAAATTGTAAGAACAGTTTTTATGGGCGCTGTTCGGGCAGTTGTTAATCCTGATTTTTTTGTTAACAATCAACTCTCACTCAATAATGCGGTGGAAATGACTTTTGAAATAATGTTAAACGGGCTCTTGACCGAAAAAGGAAAAGAAATATTTTTTGAATCAAAAAGCGAGATAAACCAATGAGAAATACAGTTTGTGTTTCATTATTTGTTATGATTTTAATATTTGCCGGCTGTGGCAGCGAGGAGAAAAAATCAATCGAGGCATCCGGAACCATTGAAGCGACAAATGTAATTGTAAGCTCTAAAGTAAATGGCGAAGTAAAAGTTCTTAAAGTTGACGAAGGCGCTAAGGTTAATACTGGCGATACTCTGATAATGATTGACCATGAATTGCTTGACCTTCAATATCTTCAGGCGAATGCGGCAAAGGAACAGGCGCTGGCACAATATAATTTATTAAAGAATGGCGCACGCTCAGAAGATATTAAACAATCAGAAGAAATGCTTAAGCAGGCAGAAGTAAATTTCAATCTTGCAGAAAAAGATAAAGCACGAATGGAAAATCTGTTTGAATCAAAATCGGTTACAAAAAAACAATATGAAGATGCCAGTGCAAAATATGAAATAACGCAGGCGCAGTTGAATTCTGCAAAGGAAAATTTCCGTAAGATAAAAAACTTTACCCGTCCCGAAGAATTAAAACAGGCAGAAGCAAATGTACAGCGAACCGAAGCTGCTGCTAATCTTTATAAGAAAAATATAAATGATAGCTATGTCATTTCCCCGATATCAGGATTTGTTGTTAAAAAATTTATTGAAGCAGGGGAAACAGTAAATCCAATGTCCTCTCTTGTCAAGATTTCCGATTTAAGTAAAGTTGATTTAGTTATCTATGTTTCAGAAGAGGAATTGGGTTTGGTAAAGCAAGGGCAGAAAGTTGATGTAACGGTTGATTCATTTAAAGAAAAAGTTTTTAGCGGAACAGTAGTTTTCATTTCACCTGAAGCAGAGTTCACACCAAAAAATATCCAGACGAAAGATGAACGAACAAAATTAGTTTTTGCAGTAAAAATTAAAATTGATAATCCTGCTTTTGAATTGAAGCCCGGTATGCCTGCAGATGCAGTGGTGAAACTGAAATATTAGAAGGATTAAAAGTTCGAAAGTTGAAGGTTTTAAGGTTAGAAAGTTTGTTAACTAAAATTGTTTAAATAACCTGGAGCGTGTATGAAGGTTACGAAGTTTGAGGAATTAACGGTTTGGCAGGAAGCCAGGATATTTGTAAAAAGTATTTATGAGAAAACAAGGGAAATCAATTTTATCAAGGACTATGGATTTAAAGATCAAATTCAAAGAGCCTCGGTTTCTATAATTGCAAATATTGCCGAAGGTTTTGAAAGAAGTAATAATAAAGAGTTTATTCATTTTCTTTGTTTCTTAAAGGCATCAACGGGAGAAGTAAGAAGTCTTCTGTACGTCACCTTGGATTTAGGATATATTAGTGAATCGGAATTTCAGGGAATGTATCAACATGCAATTTCTATAAACGGACAACTATCGAATTTTATCAAGTATCTAAAAACAAACAGCAAATAATTTATATGAATTTTAAAAAATCATTCAACTTTTTAACCTTTAAACCTTAGAACTTTTAATGAATACAGTAATCAAAATAGAAAACATAAAACGATCTTACAGAACTACTGTTGCCGTTGATGGAATTTCTCTGGATGTAAACAAAGGAGAAATGTTCGGATTAGTTGGACCAGATGGTGCAGGAAAAACCTCAATAATAAGAATGTTGTGCGGATTGTTAAAACCTGATTCGGGTTCTGCTACAGTTCTCGGTTATGATTTGGTAAAAGGTAAAAAAGAAATAAAGAAAAAAATTGGTTACCTCTCCCAGAAGTTTAGTCTTTACGGAGATTTGACAATTGATGAGAACATTGAATTCTTTGCCGATATACATGGTGTGAAAAACTTTGTGGATAGAAGAGATGAGTTGCTTGAATTTACAAGGTTAACTCCTTTCAGAGATAGGTTAGCCGGAAGATTGTCCGGTGGTATGAAACAGAAACTTGCCTTGGCATGCACTCTCATTCACAAACCGGAAATTATTTTTCTTGATGAACCCACAACCGGCGTTGATCCTGTATCCAGAAGAGACTTCTGGAAAATTCTTGCCAGCCTGCTCAAGGAAAATATTACAATATTTATGTCAACTCCTTATCTTGATGAAGCTGAGCGATGCAACCATATTGCGCTGATGAACAAAGGAAAAATTATAAGCTTCGATACACCTAAGAATGTTAAAGCCGCAATGGATAAATGTATAATTGAAGTTGTTTGTAACCCGATTAGAAATGCATACAACCAAATTAAGAATACAACCCAATTTGAAGTTCAAATGTTTGGTGACAGGCTTAATGTTGTTGTTGATGAGTGTGACTCTGATGTTAAAGAACTTGAAAAATTATTAAAGAAGAATTCAATTACAATTAATGATGTACGCCCGATTCCACCTTCGCTTGAAAATGTTTTTATGCACTTAATCAAAGATGCAAATTAGTTTAAAATGAAAATGAATTAAGGAAATAGAAATGAAAAAGATTTTGTTAACCTTTCTTGTTTTTACAGTCTCTCTTTTTCCGCAGATAAAAAAGCTTACACTAAAAGAAAGTATAGAACTTGGTTTAAAGAATAGTAAAGATTTGAAAATCTCTCTATCAAAAACCATCGGTACAGATGCAAAGGTCACTGAAACCACTTCGCAACTTTTGCCTCAATTAAAGTTTAATGCAGGATATTCCCGCTTAAGTGATATTCCTCCATTTGAAGTTAAGCTGCCGGTATCGCCGACTCCAATCAGAATCTCCGATGTCATTCTTAACAATTACACTTTAAGGTTATCCGTTCAGCAGCCTTTATTTACAGGCTTCCGGCTGTCATCAATAAGAAACGCGGCAAAACTTACAAGAGAAGCAACCGGACTTGAATATGTTAAGGAAATAAACGAAGCGGCCTTCAAAATTCAGCAGGCTTTCTGGCAGTATTACAAAGCTGCACAACAGCTTCAGTATGTAAATGAAAATTTAATTCAGACAGAAAAGCACTTAACCGATACGAAGAATTTCCTTGATAATGGTCTTGTAACAAATAATGATGTTCTGAAGTTTGAAGTTCAGTATTCAAACATTAAACTGCTGCAGATTGATGCCCAGAACAATCTTGATATTTCACGAATGATTTTTAATCAGGTGCTTGGTTTATCACTCGATTCCAAAACAGAAATTGAAATTGAAGAAATAGTAAATTTAGTTGGTAATGATAACGTTGATGTTTTAATCCATGAAGCAAAAAATAACAGGAATGAATTAAAAGCATTAAAGAACAGGGTTGATGCGAGTGATTATAATATTTCTGCTGCAAATGCAGGTTGGTTTCCATCAATTTACTTAAGTGGAAATTTTTATTACAACAGACCGAACCAGCGAATAATGCCCACAAAAGATGAGTTCATTGATACCTGGGATGTTGGCGTTGCATTAAG
>CAZIDB010000054.1:8644-12831 GCA_964537965.1 uncultured Melioribacter sp.
GATTGAATAAGAAACCTTGAAGGTCCTGGTTCAATAGGAACCAGAGAAATTGAAACGGGAATAACGACGACGAGAAGTCTAATTGACATAATTGAAAAAACAATATACAGCAAACTTAATTTTATATTAAAACCAGTGGAGAACCTTCAAGGTTTTCTCACTCTAAAACTGAAACAGAACCTTGAAGGTTTAGTAGAAAAAAAATATGGATATGCCAAGATATTTTTATAAGAATACTTATCATCATCTATACAACAGAGGAGTAGACAAGAAGAAGATATTTTTTGATAAGAAAGATTACCTTTATTTTATCAGAAAGATGAATGAGTATAAAAAGAAATATTTGATTAAGATTTTGTGCTATTGTCTGATGCCTAATCATTTTCATTTATTTGTTAAACAAACAGAAGATACAGGTATAAGTGAATTTATCAGAGACCTGATAAATGCTTATACAAGAGGGACAAATGTAAGATATAAAAAAACAGGTTTTCTGTTTGAAAGTAAAACGAAAAGCAAGATAATAGCTGAACAAGATTATTTCGTTTGGCTATGTAAATATAGCTTAACCAATCCAGTAACTGCCGGATTGGTAAAAGCTTCAGAACAATGGGAGTATTCATCAGCTAAAGAATATTTTGGATTGAAACAAAAAGGTATAACTGATACTGACGAAATATTAAGCAGATATAAAAACACAGAGGATTTTAAAACTTTTATAACGACTGACTTGAGCAAATTTGATTACTCGATTTTATTTTGAGACCACCTTCAGGGTTTTCACAGCGGATTGAACAAGAAACCTTGAATGTCCTGGTTCAATAGGAACCAGAGAAATTGAAACAGAAAAACGACGATGAGAAGTCTAATTGACATAATTGAAAAAACAATAAACAGCAAACATAATTTTATTAATAAACCGATGGAGAACCTTCAAGGTTTTCTCACTCTAAAACAGAAATAGAACCTTGAAGGTTGGTAGTATGTATTCAATCGAAATAAATAATCTCACTAAAAAATTCGGGAAGTTCGTTTCCGTCGATAATATTTCCTTCAATGTAAAGCAGGGAGAAATATTCGGATTCCTTGGAGCGAATGGCGCAGGCAAAACAACAACAATAAGAATGCTGTGCGGAATCATCGAACCGACAAGCGGTGATGCCTTGGTTGGCGGCTACAGCATTAAGAAGCAACCAAACCTGGTTAAGACACAAATCGGTTATATGTCCCAGAGATTTTCTCTTTACAACGATTTAACAGTTGAAGAAAATATTAATTTCTTTGGCGGTGTTTATGGTTTATATAATTCTGTTTTGGCTGAAAGGAAAAAATGGGTTCTCAGGGTTGCAAATCTTGAAAGTAAAGAAAATGTGTTAACACAGGATTTACCGGGCGGAATAAAACAACGGCTTGCTCTTTGTACTGCTGTAATTCATCGCCCTAAAATTGTTTTTCTTGATGAACCTACAAGCGGAGTTGACCCGATATCAAGAAGAGGCTTCTGGGATTTGATAAATGATTTGTCTGAAGAAGGAATAACAGTATTTGTAACAACACATTATCTTGAAGAAGCTGAATTCTGCAATAATATAATCCTTATTAATGCAGGAAAGATTATTGCCGAAGGGAATTCCAACGAACTAAAAACAAATTACATACAGGGGAATATTCTGGAAATTGAATGCAGTAAACCGATTGCAACAATGGAAATTCTTGAGAGACAAACGTTTGTTGATGAGACAAGCATCTTCGGAAATAACATCCACATCTTGGTTAATAATAAATACAAGAATAATGACCAGATAAAAACACTGCTTGGTAATAATGAAATTGAAGTGAAAAGAATTGATAAAATAATTCCAACACTTGAAGACGTGTTCATTCATCTTTTGGAAAAGGATACAAAGCAAAATGTTTAACAGAATTTATGCAATCGCAAAAAAGGAAGTGCGCCAGTTAAGCCGTGATATAAGAATGCTGTTACTGTTATTTGTTTTTCCATTAGTACTGCTTGTAATCTTTGGATATGCTGTTAATTTTGATGTTAAACATGTTCAGCTTGCAGTTTACGACAAAGATAAATCATCTTTATCAAGAGACTTTGTAAATATGCTTGCAAGCTCGGAGTATTTTGATTTGATAACACATATTGAGAATGATTCCGAGATTAAGGAATTACTTGATAATCAGAAAGTCCAGTGCGTGCTTGTTATACCTCAAGATTTATCCGGGAAATTTTATTCCAGGCAGGAAGCAAAGGTACAGGTTCTTATTGATGGAGTTAATGCTAACTCGGCTACGATAATAAGAAATTATTTTAATCTTGCCACTACAAGCTTCTCATCAAAATTATCTTCAGAATATCTTGCTGTAACCGGAAAGGCTTTTTATCTGCCAATAGATTTTCGGCCGATCTTCTGGTTCAATCCTGAATTGAAATCAACAATATTTCTTATTCCCGGACTTATTGCAATGATACTTATAATAACAGGAGTCGTATCAATTACTTTATCAATTGTAAAGGAAAAAGAGCTTGGCACAATTGAGCAGATAAATGTTTCTCCTCTTTCCGCTCTTGAATTAATAATCGGCAAGACAGCACCGAATATTGTTATCTCATTTATTGCGGCAGTAATAATATTAATCGGCGGTTATTTCCTTTTTGATGTAACAGTTAAAGGAAGTATAATTTTGCTTATCCTTACAACGCTGTTATATATTATTGCTTCTTTAAGCATCGGCATTGTAGTGTCAACAATTGCAGAATCCCAGCAGGTGGCTTTCCAGGTGGCAGCACTAATTTCAATGCTTCCCTCAATGTTGTTATCGGGATTCGTATTCCCGATTGAGAGCATGCCGGTAGTTATCCAGGTGCTTACAAATATTACTCCGGCAAAATTTTTCATGGTAATACTTCGTGATATTCTTATAAAGGGAGTTGGACTTGAATCATTTTATCCGCAGGTAATTTACCTTACATTTTTTTCCTTGGTTCTTCTTGGAATTGCAACGATAAGATATAAAAAATCAGCAGACGCTTAGACTAAATAGGAGCAGAAATTGAAAACTATAATCACTTTAATTATAAAAGAACTTATACAGGTAAAACGAGATCCGAAATTGTTCAGGATAGTACTTATTGCTCCTGTCCTTCAGTTAATTTTGCTTGGTTATGCAGCAACGTTGGATGTTGAAAATATAAGCGTTGTAATATTTGACCAGGATAAAACTTTTGCAAGCAGGCAGCTTGCAGAAAAACTTACAAGTTCCGGATACTTCAATATAAATTATTATACGGATAACTATGATGAGATAGTTGACCTTATCAATACGGGAAAAGTCCTGACGGCATTTGTAATTCCGAAAGACTTTGAGAAAAAAATAAACAGGAGAGAAACAGTTCAGCTTCAGGTTATTTGCGATGGCTCTGACGGGAACAAAGCCGGAATTGCTGTTGGATATCTCCAGGGAATATTCAGCAGTTACACTTCAAAAATTCTGATGGATGTAAGAGATAAATATGGACTTAAAACTATAAATGTAGGAAGCATAACTTCTGAAGTGAGAGTGTGGTACAATCCTGATTTGAAAACAAGAAACTTTATGCTGCCCAGTGTAATGGCTTTAATACTTGTTGTTACTACAACTGTAATGATGGCGATGGGCGTTGTTAAGGAACGCGAGATCGGTACGCTTGAACAGTTAATTGTTACACCGATAAAACCATATCAGCTAATAATCGGGAAATTAATTCCGTTTGTAATAATCGGCTTTATAGATTTTTTAATTGTTGTTACTGTAATGGTATTATGGTTTGGGATTGCAGTACGCGGAGATTTCCTCTTTCTGCTTTTTACATCGTTCATATTTATTATGTCCACGCTTGGATTGGGATTATTCATCTCGACAATTTCAAAAACACAGCAGCAGGCAATGATGGTTGCTATGTTTGGTATACTTATGCCGATGATTTACTTATCAGGTTTTGCATTCCCCATAGAAAACATGCCGCCGTTGATTCAGTACATTACTTATGCTATTCCTTTAAGATACTACATTACAATTCTGCGGGGAATAATTTTGAAAGGCACAGGCTTCTCAAATCTCTGGTTAGAAACCTTGATTATGTTTTTAATGGGAGCAGGATTATTAATTCTTAGTTCACTAAGATTCAGAAGAAAACTGGA
>CAZIDB010000054.1:12931-15807 GCA_964537965.1 uncultured Melioribacter sp.
ATTGTTATTTTCTTTTAGTGATATTGTTCTCGGATTTATTGGTTTAAGGAGAATCCAATATTTTAACATTGTAAGTTCTTTTATTAATAGATGCGATGAATTTTCTGTTATCTATAATTTAATTGCGGGAGGAAGCACTTATGGTTATTATTTATTACATAAACACTCTAATTTTTATCCTGAAATAGATTATAATATTTTATCATTTGCGGGTACAAGTGATATTGAATAGAATAACTGGCGAACCGATATTTTCCCTTTGCAGTAAACCGCAGGAGAAGAAGTATAAACTTTCCTGCAAATTCGTAAATCCAATTCTATTTCTAAACAAAAAAAGGTAAATAATGCTTCAAGTAAAAAAGATGAATTTTAGTAAAATATCTATTCTGGTTACTCTTCTTTCAATACTTGGTATTAGTTGTAACGAAACAACTTCTTCAGAAATAACTGATAGCAGTAATTTCTATTTAACCTATGTAAAAGCAATAAATAATAATTGGGAAATAGTTTTAAATCATAATGGAGAAGTTATAAATGTTTCAAATAATTCGCTGGAAGATAATGATCCCGATATTTCTCCTGATAAAAAGAAAATAGCGTTCACTTATTTTACGAAGTATGGGAATACTTGTGTTTATTTATATTATTTAAAAAGTAAAACATTAATCGGAATTAACCCAACTACTGAATTTTCTGCAAGATCTCCTCAATGGATAGATAATGATAGAATGATTTACAGCTATCATAAAATTGGCGAGAATTCAAAAACATATATAATGAATAAAGATGGCAGCAATAGCAGGGAAATTTTAAACTGCACAGCAAAAATATATTTCTATAATAATTTGAAAGATTTTATTTATAAGCCTGTAGGAACAGACGATTATAAAATAATTTACCAAACAGATATATATGCAACCTATAAAAAGATTATACTTGATTTAAATGAAATAGGGAAAGAATACACTGGTATTTATGGTTTTAATCCTAACGAAGAAAAGTTACTATTATTAATCGCTCAAACTCCAAGATATACAAATATTGTTGCAGAATATGACTTAAAAAATAAAACATTAGATACAATTGCTGTTGCAGAAGATGGATATGTTTATTTGAAACCACAATATTCAAATGATTATTCTAAAATTGCGCTGGTATGTAAAAACTATGACTTAAACATTTTGAAATTATTATTAATAAATGAAAAAAAAATAACTACATTAGAAGAAATTCAGGAACCTACTGCTTCATTCGGTTTTTATTACAAAGCTTTTTCACCTGACGATAAACAATTGGTATATATGAAATATATTTTTAATAGTGGGAATACTTGGTGGGATTCATACGTATATATAAAAAATTTAGTTACCAACCAAAACTTCTTTATAGATAAAGCTAATGATCCTATATGGATAAATAATTAAATAAAAAACATTTTTTAGTGGTGTCAGAACTTCCGTTCTTGAGCCATTAAAATGGAAAACCGGCAATTGGAAACTGAGAATTAGAAATTGGACTTTTACCGGTAAACATTTTTTCCTCTCCGCTTCACTCATTCACCGTTTCTAACTTTCACTCATCTCCTTTTTTTAATTGTCCTCTACCGGTACAGCATCATACATTATCAATGGCATAATAAGGGAAACTATAAAGACTATTACTGCAAGCGCTACAAAGAAATATCCAACGAGGTAATCAAGTTCAAGTATACCAAGTGTGCTTAGAATATATGTCCAGTCATGGTAAACTTTATTTCCGCCAAGCAAATGTAGTTTGTGTGCCTGGGCATCGGCGGCATATACGCTTATGTTTATTAAGTTTTGTCCTAACCACAACAGCGAGACCTGCACGCCGGTTTTGTACTGGTTCCTGAAAAAGTAAAAGACAATTAAGGATGGAAGCAAAATTTGCATTAATGTACCGCCAAGAGTATAAATAAATTTCCCGAACAGCATAAACACAAGGTGACCGCCTTCGTGAATTATAAGATCTGCAGTATCAATAAATGTATAATTCCCCCGGTTAATTAACCAGTATAGCATTATAGGAAACATAATTACTGAGGGAAGCCACCTCATTATTTCCTTTTTGCGGTCGTATGGTTTGGTTTCTAATTCCAATTTTTAATGCCTGTAATTGTTTGATTTATTTCAAAAAGAAATATAAGCTAATATTGTATTGTGGTACAGTAATAATTATGGCAAAAACAAGAGAATTTTATATGCCCGGGATTTATAACAATAAAAAAAAATTTAAAACACAGTAGCATCTTATTAATTAATTGTTAAATTAATATAAGGCAGGAGGGGGAGAAAGAAATCATTAATAATGTGGAAATCTCCTATGAAACATGAGTACAGAAACCAAATAGAATCCGGGAATAACGAATTTCAGGCAAATCAATGTAATTGTACCGAAGGTGAAATTGCCTTGCTCTTTAACAGCATTAAAAAGGAGCTAAAGACAGATAAAGCTTATGAAGAATTTTTTAAGCAGTACAATGCAGATAGCGTTGACGCATTTATTGAAAATTATGCTGCTAAAAAAGCCCGGTATATAACCTACGGCGAGATGCTTAATAAAAACAGTGAACAGGCTTCAATAAGAAGACAGGATGAGGCCGAAGAAAGATTGTGGGAAATTCAGAGAAAAAAACTTTTTGATCTTGAATGCCAGTGGCGGGCTGAAACAATAAAAATTCCGGGGGTTGATATAACTGCGGATTTTGAATACTGGGAAAAGAATATTGCCAACTGCCCTTTCCTTCCACAAATAACTGAAGACGAGTTTGAACTGTACATAGATTATGTTGCAAGTGACGACTTCTTTGATTTTAAAATGGAATATGCATGGATGAATTATAATGACATTAAAGG
>CAZIDB010000054.1:15907-24471 GCA_964537965.1 uncultured Melioribacter sp.
TGAAAAAAGAAAACTGATTGAGGCTTTGCGAAACGCATATTCAAAATATAAATACCGGCTTGAGGTTGGTATATCACCGGAAACATTAGGCCGGGAGGATAATATTGAATGGATTAAAGAATGGTCTGATGAGGTTAAAAATAAAATAATAAATGCAAGGGTTTTGAATAACGAACCGGCTGATTTGAATTTTTAAACTGCGGCTAAAATCTTTTCATTACATGGAATTAAGATTTTAATTCAGTTAATCTTCCGAATTTTTTATATTGCATAAGACTTCTATTCAATTAAAAAATAAGGAGGAACTATGATTGAAAAGATTAAAGAATATCTTGGTAATAATGCCGAACAGCTTTTATCATACGTCGCTAAGTTTCCAAAAGAACAATTAACTTTACCGGGGCCGGATTTTGTAGACAGAGTTTTTTATCATTCCGACCGCTCAATTAATGTTTTAAAGAATCTTCAATGGATTTATTCTACCGGTAGATTAGCAGGAACTGGTTATCTTTCAATACTTCCGGTTGACCAGGGAATTGAACATTCGGCCGGAGCATCGTTTGCAAAAAATCCTGCTTACTTTGACCCGGAGAACATTATTAAGCTTGCAATTGAAGGCGGGTGTAATGCTGTTGCTTCAACACTTGGTGTGCTTGGAATGTGCTCAAGAAAATATGCACACAAAATTCCATTCATCGTTAAAATAAACCATAATGAATTGCTGACTTTCCCGAATAAAGCTGACCAGATTTTATTTGCGGGAGTAGACCAGGCTTACGATATGGGCGCTGCTGCAGTTGGCGCAACAATTTATTTTGGCTCCGATGAAAGCGGAAGACAAATAGTTGAAATAAGTGAAGCGTTTAAGTATGCTCATCAGTTAGGATTGGTAACAATTCTTTGGTGCTACCTTAGGAATAAGGATTTTAAGAAAGATAAGGATTATCATCTTTCAGCGGATTTAACCGGGCAGGCAAATCATCTTGGTGTAACAATTGAAGCTGATATAATAAAACAAAAATTACCGGAGAATAACGGCGGCTACACTGCTTTAAATATGGGCAATTCATCTTACGGTAAAATTGATAAGCGTGTTTACTCCGAGCTTACAACCGATCATCCTATAGATCTTACTCGTTACCAGGTAATTAATAATTATATGGGCAAAGCAGGATTGATAAACAGCGGAGGAGCTTCCGGTGAAAATGATTTTGCCGAAGCCTGTAAGACTGCAGTAATTAATAAACGCGCGGGCGGAATGGGATTAATCTCAGGCAGAAAAGCATTCCAGAGACCGATGAGCGAAGGTGTTAAATTATTAAATGTTATCCAGGATGTTTATTTATGTAAGGAAGTGACTATAGCTTAAAGATATTTCGGATTTCTGGATACCTGATACTGGATTATAAATATCCAGTACTTGGTATCCGGCATCCGGTAACAAAATGTTTAAAGTGTTAAAAGGTAATCTGCAATCTTTCCAAGATCTTTTACATCAAGATTATTAAACGGCGGCATTATGGTGTTATATCTTTGTTTGTAATCTTTAAACCTGTCTTCGTCCATAAAGGAATTTGGATTCCGCAAATAATTTATAAGGCTTTCCCTGCTTGACCAGTTTTCTTTTAATCCAGTAAGACCAGGACCTAAGTTACTGCCTTTAAGATCCTGCCCGTGGCATGAAGTGCAACCATTAGCATTAATAAGCGATAGCGCATTTTGTTCGCCGGCAGGTGGAGGAGCATTCATTTCCATGCCCGGATGCATTGGAGCTTCGTCTTTTTGCGTTAGTTTTTGTAAACCAAAAAGTATTAGAAATAAAACAAGAAAACCGGCAACCCATATTTGCGTCTTAGTCATTCAATTTCCTTTAACTGAGTTTTAACAAAACAAAATATAAGGTGAAGATGGTTCAACTACAACGGGATTAAATTTCATCTTCCATCATTACTTCACCCTGAATGCTTATAACCACGACTTTAAGGGGAATATCTTTGCCGGATAATTGTATAGCCTGCTGGGCAAGCTGCAGCAACCCGCGGCAGCACGGAACTTCCATAATCATCACCGTAAGCGAATTGATATTTGCTTCTTCAATCATCATTGAAAGTTTTTTAAGATATATTTCTTTTCCGGTATCAAGTTTTGGACATGCTATAGCTAATTTTTTCCCATTAAGAAAATCATAGTGAAAATCAACATAGCTAAAAGCGCAACAATCTGCGGCAAGCAGAATATCTGCATTATGAAAATGAGCCGCAGTTGGATTTATTAAATGTAACTGGATTGGCCAATGTGTAAGTTGAGAAGTTCTTTTTTCATTTACCGAAAAAGCTACAACATTATTTTTTATTTCCTGGTTTCTGCTTCCCGGGCAGCCGGCATGATGTGAGGTTTTATTCTTAAGATAACCAGGAACCGGAATATTGTTTTCATTTAAATATTCCAAAGCTTCCTTAAGAAAATTTATTTCGTTATGATCCTGAAGGTGCTTCAGGTGAGCGAGTATAACATTCTGCCCGCCCTTCACAATATAGTCCATCACTTTTCTTTCATCATACGGTTCAGCTTCACGCTCTTCAATTGTAATAGCGCCCTGCGGGCAATGACCAAGACAGGCGCCAAGACCATCGCAGAACAGATCACTTATCAGCCTTGCCTTCCCATCAATTATTTGCAATGCCCCTTCTGCACAGTTTGGTACGCAAACCCCGCAGCCGTCGCATTTCGCTTCATCTATCTGAACAATTTTTCTTTTCATTTTAACCAACTTTTAATTCGGAATTTTTTATCCGAAATTAATAAATATTTACTTCTCGCGCAAGGTAAAAATAAAATTCACTTGGAATGCATAACTTGTTTTAACTACTTTTGTAAAAATAATTAGAGAGGATTTATGTACTACAAAATTTCCGATTTTATAAACGACTGGAATATGGAAAGCGAATCTACTTTAAAACTGTTCAGGGTAATAACAGATAAGTCGCTATCTCAAAAGGTTTGGGAAGAAGGCAGAACACTTGGAGAACTTGCATGGCATATTACAACATCGGTTGGTGAAATGCTTGATAAGGTTGGATTTAAAAATGATTTACCGCAGGATATGGAAAGCATTCCCGGTAATGCAGCAGAAATAGTTTCAACTTATGAAAGAGCATCTGCATTTGTTAAAGAAGCTATTCCTGCTAAATGGAAAGATGAAAACCTTGATGAAGAAATTAATATGTACGGTGAAATGTGGAAGAACGGGAGTACTTTAACAATTCTGGTTACGCATCAGATTCATCACCGCGGGCAGTTAACTGTTTTAATGCGCCAGGCAGGTTTGAAGGTTCTGGGTATTTATGGCCCGGCAAGAGAAGAGTGGACTGCTTACGGAATGCCGGCGCAGAAATAACCAAACAGAATTTTGTTCGTCTAAGAAAACAAAGAATATAAAAGTATAGTGACAAATAGTTTTTTATATCGTTTAAGATTTGTGTTGGCAACTGCTGTACTATTGGCTGGATATTTATTATTTCACAACCAATTAATGAATTTATATCATTGCCCGTTTCATTCAATTACCGGTTTGTATTGTCCCGGCTGCGGCGGTTTAAGAGCAGTTGATTCATTGTTAAAATTTGATTTTGCAAATGCGTTAAGGTATAACCCTCTTGTGGTAGCATTTATACCTTTATTTCTTTTAGGACTTAACAGAAGTATAAGAGATAAATTTTTAAAAGCTGAATTTATAAAAATAAAATTTCCGTTAGTCTTGCTTTGTCTATTAATTTGTTTCGGAGTTTTAAGAAATATTTTTCCTTTATAATAAATGAATGAATAAATAATAATATGAGGTAACAATGTTTTGTAGAAATTGCGGCAGAGAAGTCAATCCACAAGCGGTAATCTGCGTAACGTGCGGAGTACATCCTGCAAAGGGAAATAAACATTGCCAGTGGTGTGGGGCAGAGACAAATCCTTATGCTGAAGTATGTATTAAATGCGGAGTGCGTCTTGCAAAATTTACACCGGCAAATGCAAAATCAAAACTTGTTGCCGGACTGCTGGGAATATTTATTGGCGGATTAGGCATTCATCGTTTTTATCTTGGGTATAACGGAATTGGGATTTTGCAGATTGTGGTTACAATTATAACATGCGGAATCGGTCATCTGTGGGGATTTGTAGAAGGAATTCTGATTCTTACAGGCAACATCAACAAAGATGCGCTGGGCAACGACCTTATAGATTAATAAGCTTTTAATTATGAATAAGTCTAATTACAGAATAACTACATGTTTAATTCTGCTGTTCATATTTACCGGCTTGTTGTATGCAGGTGAAGATTCGAAATCAAAGGAAGATTCAGTTAACTGGAAAATTTCCTTAAATAACCTTCACCTGGATTTTATTCCTTTTCTTGTAGTTAATAACGGCAGCCTCTTTTCTGATATTGAGTTCTTTAAGTTTAAAAATATTCACCTGCAAACCCGGGCTGGTTTAGGCGTAACCTATTTTTTTCATATGGCATTAGCCGATGGAGGGGGAGAGGTAGATGGTTCTCCATTTGCTGATATTGATGCTTTGCTACTATTCGGAAGTCAGAGAGATAAAAGGTTGATACTTGAATTTTATGCAGGATATAGTTACAGAATAAATTTGAAAAGTAATACTGATAATTATCCGGCGCATTTATTTAAATACGGTTTTGAAATAGACTGGATGTTCTGGCGACAATTTATGGGACTTCAGTTAAAAGCTTGCTTAACCAAAAGTAAAAACGGAATTGAAGAAGACATCTTCGGTTTGGGATTTACCTTTTGTTTGCCGAGCAAATACCTCTGAAATCAATTTATGATCTTTTAATCAACCAGCAGCAACAGGGCAACAGCGGCGGCTACTCTTCCTAAATTAAAAGCAACGCGCTCGGTTTTGTTTTTAAATCCCCAGTTGCCATACCATAATTGATAATTAGAAATCCCACAATAATAAAACCGCAGCCGCTGCAAGTCTTCCAACATCAAAAGCAACACGTTCGGTTTTGTTTTTAAATCCCCAGTTGCCATACCATTTGGGGAATGGATATAAAGCATCGCCGTGAACCAAATGACCGAATTCAAGATCCCATATTTCACTTCCGATAAGAAATGAAATTGCCGTGGTTTTAATGAATTGCCAGAGAGTTGCATCCTTTCCGTAATTGTAAGATGTATAAGCAAGAAGGCCAACAGTTAAAGCAGTACCGCCTAAATACACTTCATCACTCTTAACCCAACCCGGCAAAGGCCTTTCGGACTTTTCCCAGATTCGCGCATCAATTAAAGATTTATGTGCAAGAGTTAATATAACCGCACCGGCGTATAACCATTTATTAGTTTTTTCTCCTGTCTGCCCTAAAAATTTTATCGATTGATCTGTTGTTTGATCAGAAAGATTCTGAGTTTTGTCGTCTGATTGGTCGACGAATAAAACTGATTTTACCGAAGGAGTAATTGAAGAAGCCGTCTTCTCATTATTAATCTGAGCAGAAGTAATAACCGGGTTATCATTTGTTTGCTCTGCAAGTAGTAATTGTTCGCCGGGTATTGTTTCTGTAAGCGGCAATGTAGTCTCGGGCGTCTGCCCGGTGAGTAACACTGGTATAATTAAAAGAAAAATTAAAGTACGCATATGGCTATCCCTCGCCAGAAAACTGGTTAACATCCTTGTTAATAAAAAAGTATTCTGCAAGCAGGTTTTTTAAATAAAACTCTTACATACAGAAAATGATTTGTATCCGAATTTCTAATTCAATAGAAATATCTTTACCCATTATTAAAAACAGGTTTAAACTCTCTTATGGTAAATTGATTTTGTAAGGAATCATATAAGGATGAATATTCTGTGTAAGAATATTTATTTGTGCAGAATGACTGGCTTGAAGATTTTACCAATCAAAAAAAATCAGAACAAATTTTTTTCATCCTTGACTACAATAAGAGCATTTCCTATTCATATTATCGGTAACCGGGTAAATAAGTTTATGGTGTGAAAAAAAATATTTCTAATTTTTTTAACTGAAATGATTGATTATTAAAAAGATGTTTGAGATCAGATCAATGTTTTAATTAACGGTGTTGCAAAGATAGTCCGGGGTTTTACTTGCCGTTCAGATCCTTGTCATAATTCTCTTTAAATTTTTTAATAGCATTGAAAACAGATTCTGCTACGTCTGCCTGGCCTTCTTTGCTGCTTAAATATGCAGCGTTTTTTTTATTTGATAAGTAACCGCTTTCAACAAGAACGCTTGGCATGGATGCGCCGACAAGTACGTAAAACCCAGCCTGCTTAACTCCGCCGTTTTGCAAATCGCTGTTGCCATGGAACTGCTTTGTTAATAAGTCGGCAAAATTTTCCGAGTATTTCATAAACGATGAATGAGCCATAGTTACAAGAATAAAATTCTCATCTGTTAATTCCTGGTAACGCTTGGGGTTATCTTCGTATTTGATAACGCTGTTTTCCATCTGAGCTATTTCAATTGCTTCGCGGGTTCGTCCGGGTCGAAGCAGGTAAACTTCAAAACCATTAAGATGTGTCGGTTTTTGTTTTGTTGAATTACAGTGTATGGAAATAAACAAATTTCCATTCTTCTCGTTTGCAATTTTACCGCGTTTGTACAATTCAACAAACTTATCCGAGGCTCTTGTATAAATTACTTTTACGTCTTCAAGATTTTTCTCAATTAATTCGCCAAGCTTTAATGTAATGGCAAGGTTAATATCTTTTTCCTTTGCGCCATTTATTCCAATAGCGCCTGGGTCCTTACCGCCATGCCCTGCATCTAAAATTATCGTATCAAATTTCCATCGCTCAATATCTTTAGCGCTTGCTGTTCCGGAAAATATTTTATTGTGAACGGTAATTAATAATTCTTTACCGTTCTTTTCTTTTATCGCCTCGGAGGTTGAATAACCTTCATCCAAAAGGAATTCAATACGTGAATTGCTTTCCTGGTTTTTAGCTGAAATCTTTTTTATTAATCCCGATGGTTCTGTTGAATTAATTTTATCTTCGTTAAGAGTTAGTCCAACAATGTTAAGAAACAGCTTACCATCAGAAATTGACTGGCTGAACTTGTTGAAAGTTTTTGATGAATTAAGTCTTATCAAAGTCCCGTTTGCCTTTACATCAAATCTGATAGAAGAGATATCATAGTTAACATTTTCTTTGGCAGCTTCTTTGGTTACAACATTTTTTTCGGTTTCAGTAATTTCAACTTTTTCTTTGTCCTCTTCTTTAGGTATCTCATTTTTTATTTCAACTTCGGTCTCAGTACTTTCCTCTTTACTTTCGGCAATCATTTCTTCTGTACCCGGCAAAGTAATTTTTCTTCCGCTTGATTTTGAAAGAATGCCTGCAGTGTACCGGAGCGGAATTAATATATCGTCCTTGCCCGGCAATGTTGCTACGGGTATTTGTATTATTTCCTGTTTGCCATCCTTTTGGGAGGTTAAAACCACGAACTGATTATTCAATGTAAACTTTACAATGTAGGAAGGAAATTTAATTTCTATTTTTTTTGCAGATGAATTATACAGCGTTTGTCCGCCAAGGATTTCTTCAAAACTTTTAACCGGGATAAAGCTTAAGCCGTATTTATCAATTGCCGGCAGCAGAACCTCCTCCTCATCAACTTTTACCTGAACAGAAGATTTCTGAGCGTAGAAAGAATTAATCAATATGAATAAAAAAAATAAAACTAACTTGATTTTCATTTTAACCAATGAAGGGTAATAATAAACCGGTTTTCTTTTTATATGTCGCAAACTCTTCTTTAAAGTGCTTTATTAAAAGTTTATCCTCAAACAGTGAACGCATTACCAAAAGCGGTATCTCAATAATAATAAGAATTAAAACTGTGTAACTCAATAATGCGGCAACCGCTCCAAGGTCTGCAAATATTTGTCCAAGATAATACGGGTGCCTGATTAATTTGAAAGGACCGCCTGTTACAAGTTTATGGTTCTTCATAATTACTATTTCATTCGAGTAATTATCTCCCATTGTTTTGTAAGCCCAAATCTGGAACCAGGAAGAAATAATGTACACAATCAAACCGGCAATTCTTATTGTTTGAAACTCCGGATATTTACTGTAATCAAGCGTACCAAGCTGAAAGACCGAAGCGATTACAAGGATAAGAATAACAACGGATAAATTAGGCGGCAGCTTCTGAAGAAATGTCTTTGGTTTTTCCTTTACGTTGGTTATCGCAGTTTTAATTCCTTTTGCCGCACCGGAAACATTTGCACCGAACGTTGCGACTAAGTTAATGCCGAATAAAATATTTATTGGATCCATATTCTTAAAATTTTACTTCAAATATAAAAAGGAGAAAGGCTAATTCCCAATGGCAAAAACTAATAAGTCCGTAGGGAGCCATTATTGAAAAGTACCGGATGTTACATGGGTAAGATTAAGAATAAATTTAAAGTGAATTGGGGAAACGGAGAATCGGGGATAATTAGAAAAATATACAGTCTGAAGAAACAAACTGAGGCTGGGTAAATAATCAGCAATTGGTAATTGGAAAATGG
>CAZIDB010000055.1:0-24325 GCA_964537965.1 uncultured Melioribacter sp.
TGTGCCAAGGAATTCCATTTTATCAAAATAAACTGTACCGCTAGCCTTGCCATTATCTGCAATGCCTGGTGTTTCAAATTCAAAAACGTAACCAACTACTTTATCTAATTCAAGAACACCATCGTTCTCAGTTCCTGCCCATCCAGGTAAAGAAAATCCTTCGTTGTTAGGACCAACTTTTCCTCTGTCAACAAGAGGAATAACAAGGGAATGCCATCCCGGAGTATCATCGTAAACAACAGTACCGGCGTTATAATACCAGGCTTCATGGTCTGAAGTAGCTGCCCAGTAATTTGCACTACCACCGGATTCATAAATCTGCATTCTGAATTCAACCTGACCAGGTTTGCTGGAAGGAGTTTCGTTGTAATACCACAAACGAATTGCTGAAGCACTGCTCCAGTCCAGGTAAGTGGAATCTTCAACCGGAACATTGTAGTTCATTGAAGAATAGCCACCCCAGCTTTCTGTACTGTGAACGGTCCATTCAACTTTCAGTGCGCCGTTGCCATGATATTTAGGATCTGCAACATCTGTTAGAGTGATTGTACCTTCACCTGTGCGCTGGCTTGCTTCAGGTGCATGAATAAAGTATGAATCTGCAGCGCAGGTCTCAAACCCATTAACAACCCATTGAGCCTGAACCATAGCAGCGAAAGATAATAGGAAAAGAACTATAGAAAGTTTTTTCATAACTTTTCTCTCCTTTTTTGTTTTGTTTGGTTTTTATTAGTTAAATATCTTACCATAAACTCCATAGACCGAAAATGACGATAAGAATGAAAACTGAAATTAAAATGTTTGTTCTGTATCCGCCTAAAGCACCGGAGTGATTAAAATTATAGCTGAATTCTCTAATGCTCTCCGGGAATAAATAATTAATTTTTGTGGCTTTCTGTTCTTCCTCGGTTTTTGTTAGCTTGCTTAACGCTAAAATCAGAACTGATGACAGAACAAAAAGTATTATTGCAAAGTGCAAAAAGTTAATTTCTTTTATTGAGATTAAAATCGGGTTGGTTATCCATTCCATATTCACAAGCATTTCAAGTATAAATCTTGATACACCAATTACTTCACCTATGATTAAAGTCCAGAAAGCAGCTTTGGCTGTTATTCTCTTGTTTAGCAGACCAAATAGAAAGACTGCTGTAATTGGCGGGCTAATAAATCCCTGAAGGCTTTGCAGGTATATATAAACCTGTGATGTAATAAGCTTTACAAGAGGGACGCATAAAATGGCAACAACAACAATAATTGTTGTAGATAATCTTCCAACAAGAACCAACTCTCTTTCTGATGCGCCGGTATGTTTTGGTTTATAAATATCGTTAGTATATAAAGCGGCAGTACTGTTGAATACACTTGCAAGTGAAGACATTATTGCCGCCAATAATCCTGCTACAACAAAACCTTTTATTCCAACCGGAAGCAGGTTACTTGCAAGCAGCATTGGATAGGCATCGTCACCACTTATCTCAGGATATAATGACACCGCAATTAAACCAGGTAAAACTAAAATAAATATCGGGAGAATTTTTAATGAAGCTGCAAGGAGAGAGCCGCGGCGTGCATCGTTAATGCTTTTTGCGTTAAGCATTCTCTGCACAATGTATTGATCTGTACACCAATACCAGAATGCAATTATTGGTGCTCCAAAAATAATTCCTGTCCATGGATAATCAGGGTCCGATGCTGCTTTGAACATATTAAAGAAATGTTCCGGCAGCTTTTCTTTTAATCCTGTTATTCCTCCAACTTCGTTTAAACCGAATATTGTAAGTATGATCCCGCCTGCTATCATCAATATTGCCTGGACGGTATGAGTTCTTATAACAGCGGAAGCGCCGCCGATTACAGAATATAAACCTGTGATCAGAATTAGAATGATAGCTGACGTGTATATGTTGAATCCAAAAATCTTGTAGAATAATATTCCCCCGGCAAACAGGGTAACGGATATTTTAGTGAACAGGTAAATAACAATGGATGTGTAAGTAAAGAATTTTCGGCTTCTTGCATCAAATCTTTTTTCAAGGAATTCAGGCATAGTAATAACACCAGATTTAAAATAAATGGGTGCAAGGAACCAACCTAAAAGAATTAAAATAAAGATTGCCATTAATTCTATTTGTCCGGCAGCCAACCCTCTTGATGCGCCTTCACCGGCAAGACCAATAAAATGTTCGCTTGAAATATTTGTGGCAAATATTGAAAAACCAACTGCAATCCAGCCTGCATTTCTGCCTGCTAAAAAGAAATCGGTTGAATTCCTGTCCCTCTTACGGGAATAGTTAAATCCGATGCTTAATATTACTATTAAGTAAACGAAGAGTATAAGACTGTCTAAAAGAGTAAATCCGTTGAACACGCTATTTGGTTATTTTTTTGCGCAATCTAAACTACACAAAAAGTGCCAGCAGAATTACCAACTTAATTCTTTATTAGTTCACTGTTTTTAAGGAATAGTTTATTGGAAATGAATTTTACTTATTAAATTGATAAGTGAGTGCTTATTATTTTAATAAGTGAAAAAATGGTGATAAAAGTTATTAGGCTTTTAGAAAGATGCTTATTCGGAACCCTGCTTGCGGCAAGGCGATCTTCAGGGGTCTCTAACTAAAACGCATTGAGACCCCGAAGGTTTTAGTTTACTGTATTAAAATCATTTTTTTAGTCTGATTAAATTCTCCTGCTTCAATCTTATAGAAATAAATTCCGGATGACAGATGTATAGCATTTCCGCCAGAGGCGGATCCGCCTTCGGCGGAAAACTCAACCTCGTAATTACCTGCATGTTTTTCTTCATTTACAAGAGTTGTTACTTCTCTGCCAAGAACGTCGTAAATTTTTAGTGTAACATTTGATGCTTTTGGTAATTGGTAATTTATTACGGTTGTTGGGTTAAACGGATTGGGATAATTCTGTTCTAATTTAAATTCCTTTGGAAGAACATTGGTCTCATTATTTTGTTCTACATCAGTAATTACGCCACCTTTGTTGAAATAAGGAGTGTATGATTCAATCAATTTTCTGGCTACAGGTTTAATTTTTTTTCTATCCATGCTGTAAAGTCCCATACTCTGGTAACCGTTTGAATGTCCGTGAGAATACCAGTCAAAAATGCACCACCACGTTATACCCATTAAGAATCCACTAGGATTATAATTTCCGGAAGCGTTAATCGGGGCATAAATCTGGAAAGCCTTAAATGTTTCCGAAAAAACAGTAACTTGTTTATTAGTATCAGCATTTGTTTCAGTTGACCAGTAACCAAACTCTGTATCTAATACCGGTTTACCTGGTTGATTAACCTTTGCCCTGATTAAAAAGTTATTAGTACCCGCATAGTAAGTGCTGCCATGAAAAACGCCGAAATACATTGTCCATCCCGCTACATCGCAGGCTTTCTGAGAATCATCTTCCGGACCGGGTCTGTCTGCTGCTGCGGATTGTGTTATGAGTCTTCCATCCAGAATTTTTCCGTTTAATTCATTCCACATCTTCTCAATAAAAATTTTCCTGTTCGGAACATCAAGACACTCGTTGCACAAGCTCCACAACATTATGGAAGGTCTGTTCATATCCCGGTAAACCATTTCCTTAAACATCTGCTCGTGTATATGCCTGTTGTTATTTTGTATTTGCCATGCAATTTCTTCATCAAACCACCAGACGGGAATTTCTTCAACAATTGCAATTCCCAACCTGTCTGCTAAAAGATAAGTGTATGGATGATTCGGGTAATGGGCAGTTCTAAGCATGTTTGCTTTTGTAGCTTTAACAAGTTCAAGATCAGAAAGTATTACTTCCTTAGGAATACTTCTTCCGTAAACAGGATGATCTTCATGTCTTGCAACACCGGTAAAGAAAACAACTTTATTGTTAAGGAGAACTTTATCCCCAGAGCGTTTTATTATGCGGATTCCGAATTGTGTGTAAAATTCATCTGTTGTGTTTCCATCAACTGAAAGAGAAACTTTCATTATATAAAGATTCGGATTCTGCGGAGACCATAATTCCGGATTCTCAACTTTTATATTTGTCCGCCATACATTGAATGAATCGCTTTCTACTGAAATGCTTGTTTGTGTTAAGCCTGTAGTTTGAGCGGCATTACCAATTAAATCGTAAGCTTTTTCTGCATCGAGATTAAGTGAATCAATATTAGCTTTGAATATATTAATTGTAACATCAACATTTTTACTTATGCTGTTTTTATTTAGAACTGTTATTGTTGTTTCAAGATTACCGGTTTCATCTTTTGTAATTACATCTGCTCTTACAACGGAAACAGGTTCCGCAATTTCAAGATAAACATCATGAATAATTCCCGCATAGTTAAACCAATCAACTTCATAGTAGGGAACAATATCTTTCCGTTTTCCCCATTCAGGGTTATCAACTCTAACTGCTAAAACATTTTGTCCATCTGATTTTAATATACCGGAAACATCAAAAGCAAAAGGTGTATAACCGCCTTCGTGATAGCCTAAATACTGGTCGTTAAGCCAAACGTCTGCAACATAGTTAACAGAGTAAAAAATCAGTTTAATAAATTTATCATTAACGGAATCAGTTACATTAAATTTATATCTGTACCAAATACCATCCTCATAATATTCTGGTACTTTAGGATAAGTGTACATTGTATTTTCAACACCGGGAATATTTTTATCTTCCCAGCCGCTGTCATCAAAACCGGATTTATATCTGTCCTGCGCTTCAGCTAATAAGCCGTTCAAAACCGCGTCATTTCTTTCTGATAAAGACAGGCTATCATTAGCGTTAAACCTTTGTTTTTTCCAGGTGCCGCTTAAGGAGATTGCAGTTCTGTTTTGCTTTTCAAAGGAGGGAACCGGCAAGCCATTCTGAACCGGCACATAAATTCCACTCTGATCATTTAAACTAAATGTTGCTTCAAGGTTTGCAACCTGTGAATGCACATCAACAAAAGTAACCAAAACAATTATTATAAACAGTAAACCTTTAATCCTCATATAATCCCTCTGAATTTTAATGACAATTAAAAACAATTATAGTACCAGCGAGGGCGATGAATTATTCGGATTTTTATCCTCAATATCAAAGGTTATTATTCTTTTACCGGAATGCAATTATTAAACTAATAAGTAAGAGCTTATTAAAATAATAAGTAAGCGATATCATCACTCTGCCTGGAGTAAAAACATTTCCGGTTTACAGAAAATTCCAAAGAAGGTTAAAAATAATGTAGAGTAGATTCCCGGTTGTCTATTTTAAGCCAAGTTCTTTTGCCATACGATAATAGTTTGGAGGGGCAAGCCCGAGTTTTTTAGCTGCCTCGGTATCGGAGGATGAATTCTTCCTTACAAACAAGAAGTACTTTTCGCGTATCATCTTTTCCATTTGCTTTAACGGAAGTATTTCTCCGTTATCAGTAAATCTTATTCCCGGAAAGTTATAGTCATCAATTGGGTCTGAGTTCGTCAGACCAAGCGTTCTGCTTACAATTTGTGATGTAATAATTCTTTCATCGTTGAATAAAAATCTCTGAACAACATTAATAAGTTCTCTTATATTTCCGGGCCAGTTATAGCTTAACAATATCTCCATTGCTCCAACATCTATCTGCGGCTTTTCACGCCCCATATCAATGCTCAGTTCATTAAGATAAAAGTTTACAAGTATTGGTATATCGGATTGCCTTTGTTTTAATGAAGGGACGGTTATAGGAACAACATTTAACCGGTAGTAAAGGTCTTCCCTGAATCTTTTGGCTTTCACTTCTTCTTCGATGTTCCTGTTTGTAGCAGCGATGATTCTTACATCCACTTTAATTTTTTCGGTCCGGCCGATTTTTTCTATTTCACCATCCTGAATAACGCGTAACAGTTTTACCTGTGCAGATAAAGGTAGCTCAGTAATTTCATCCAAGAAAATTGTGCCGTTGTTTGCAATTTCAAATAGTCCGGGCTTTCTTTTATCCGCGCCGGTAAATGCTCCTTTCTCGTAACCGAATAATTCGCTTTCAACTAATTCATTCGGCAGGCTTCCGCAGTTTATCGGAATGAAGTTCTCAAATTTCCTGTTGCTGTTATAATGAATATTATATGCAACTAATTCTTTACCTGTGCCCGATTCACCGTTAATCAGGATAACAACATTTGACTGGGAGTATTTCCTTATATCTTCTCTTAACCTTACTATAACCTGGGATTCACCGACTATTTTGCGCTGTTGCAAAACATCATGAATATTTTTTAATAGCTTCTGGTTGGATTTATTTCTTTCGCGTTCAAGTTTCCCTTTTTCGTAAGCGTTAAAAATGCTAATTATAAAATCAGTCGGCTGGTAAATAAACTCTTCAATATCTCCGGGATATTTTGTGCAATACCAAAAGGCGCCGGCTTTAAGAAGTTTATTTGCAAAATTAAAATCAGTGATATTTATAGTCATCTTTGTAATAACTATAATTTGAATTGAGGGTCTTATTTCTTTAATCCTCTGGATAAGTTCTTCACCCATAAGCCCGCCGGCAATCTGAAAATCCATAATCACTATGTCAAACAGATTATCGTCATTATTCAGCAGCTCAATTGCATCTTTTCCATTGGATACTATACTTGAAATTCCTATTATCTCGTTAAACGGAGCAAGCGTATTCCCGACGCGTCTTACATCAAATTCTTCATCTTCTATTAATAAAATTTTAATAATTCCGGACTGATACATCAGCTTTTATCCTACTAGTTCTTAATTTTGATTGTAAATGTACAACCTTTTTCCTGCATATTCCTAACACTTA
This sequence comes from uncultured Melioribacter sp., assembly GCA_964537965.1. Lineage (GTDB taxonomy): Bacteria > Bacteroidota > Ignavibacteria > Ignavibacteriales > SURF-24 > SURF-24. The sequence goes on from CAZIDB010000055.1 coordinate 6,785, forward strand.
ATTCCCACCCGCAGCGTTTACTTATTTCGTATGCAATGTAGCAGCCGTAGCCTGTATTCTGATTCTCAGACTTTTTACTTGTTATATGTTCATAAAACAATTTTGGCAACCCATCACCATCTTTTTCAAGCAGCGCCGGTAAAATTCCTTTCCCGTTATCATTTATTTCTATTGTAGATGTTTTTTCTTCGGGAAAAAACCTTGTCCGGATTAAAATAGTAAGAAAGTTTTCACCGCCGTGTTCAATGCTGTTTTGTATTAGCGGCTCCATTATTTCCCATATTACAAATTCGTTTACCGGAACAATCGGGATTGATTCATCAAGGTCCAATTTAATTTCAAAAGCGTTGGATTTGCGGGATATTCTTAAGAATATATGGTCAACAATAAACTTAATTACTTCATTCAGGTTTGTCTTGAATAATGGATTTCGTATTGTCTGTATCGGCGGGTCAAACCATTTCATATCATATATAACCCTTGAAATAAAATTGGAGTACTTTGTTACTCGTTCTTTAATTTCTCTTGTGTTATCCGGTGTAAGCGTTCGTAAATCTTCCTTTATAAATCCCATCACCTTTTCTGCCTTGTGATGAGTATGGTAAATCCGTTTTGTAAAAATTAATTCCTTTTCGTAATTGAACTGCTTCTTAAGGTTTGTCTCATGCTCTTCAAATAACTGCCTCTGTGCTTCATCCCGCTCCTTTACTGTATAAGATGAAATAAAATACATTGCAAGAAGTCCGAATAAAATAAGCGAAAGATATATTACCGAGGTTTCGTCAAAGCTTGAACTGATCTGGTTAGTAATAAAAGAAAAATCAGGAGTGTTCTTCATATAAACAGCGCCTCGGAATTCACCGTGTAGTACAAACGGAACGAACGTATGGAAAGTTGCTTTCTCGGTTATGCTTGCAATATGTTCTTTGGAAATTAATTCTCCGCTTAATTTTTTATAGATTGTCATGGCATTTTTGTGCTGGGATTCTGTCGATGGCGGGTTGTAGTTGCTGTCAAACAGAAACGAGTAAAGTACTTTGCCGTCATCAATAGAATATATTTCTTTCCCCCTCTGCACGATAACGCAGATTTCTTCTATGTTATGCTGAAGTACCTGCTGGCTGAATATTATGTCGAATGACTGAATAATCCTGTTCGATTCAGCTTCATCTATCTCTTCCTTAGGATTTATTGTTTCAACAAGAAGTTCCAGCGATGTTGTTGTTAAGTTTGCAAGACGTTCGGCAGAATCTCTTTGGTACCATTCCTGCGTTTTGCCAAGGAATCCGTTTATAGAAGATTTGTTTATAAATGACAGAACAAGTTGAAACGAGAACAGTATTATAAACAAGAGCGTCAGATGCTTAAACTCGAAATGATATTCTTTGAATTTTTCAAGGAATCTTTTTTTTAACATATGGATATCAATTATTTAATTGTAATTCGTTCAGCTTCTATTTTGCTGTTTGCTTTTTTTAAGGCTTCTTTAACGGGCATTTTTTGTCTGAGTGCGAGATTAAGATAATATGAAAGTATATCGGAGATTGTCGTGTAGTTTTCAAGGAAAGGTCTGTGATAACCAAGAGTGAACATTTGCCTGAAATATTTCAAATCAGTATGCCTGCTTGTAAAAACAGAATCATCATAAAGCTGGTTATTAATGGGAAGGAAATTTCCTTCTTCATACAAAATTTTCTGTACGTCTTTCTGCATAATGAAATTCAGGAAAGTAATTGCCTCCGGTACCTTAGTTGAATATTTTGAAATCATCAGGTTCCAGCCGCCAAACACAGACACCTTTTTCCCATCCTTGAAATGAGGCGGAGGTACTTTTCCGATTAAGTTTTTATCAATCAGTTTGTTCTTGTCGGGAATCTTATCAAAACTTGACCAGTCACGTAAAAAAATACCATTCTTCTCTACATAATAATTGTTCGCAGAACTTTCTCTGAAGCGGACTACATCTTTTGGTGCCATATCATATTCGTTTACCATTGCAACAAGCAGGTTCAGACACTTTTCAGCTTCAGGAGAATCAATATTGAGTTTATCTTTCTCCGCTATCGGCTTCCCAAGACTTGCCATCATTTCTGCAAACAGGCAGATAAAGCCTTCGTAATTATCTCCAGGAAAAGTGTAAAAAGGATTCTGTAAATTACCGGATTCTTTATGCAGTTTAATAAAGTCTTCCCAGGTAATAGATTCGTATAACTTCTTTTGAATAGTATTGTAATTGGGAAGAGTGGCTAATATATCACTGCGATAGTATAACATTGAAATATCTATATATAACGGAATAGCAACAAAAGAACCGTTATAAATGCAGGATTGTAAGGCATAACTTAATAAATTTCTTCTATTAACAGAATCTATAAACTTATCTAATGGAACACTCCACTTAGCAAAACGCGGTACCCAGATCTGGTCAACGGCAAAAATATCAATGCGGTCACTGTTACTCCGTAAATACCTAGCAATCAATTCCTTCCTTTCATTAGTGCTGAACTTATCGAAAGGAGTGTTAATTGCTTCAACTTCAATTTGCCCGGCGTATTTTTTATTGAACAGGTCAATTATTTTCTGGTGAGCGCTCGAAATATTATCGACAAAATAAAGTTTTTTTACCGATGAGTTTTGCCTGTTACTTAGCGGAGAGGAAACATATCCGATAAGTATAAATGCCGTAATGATAACAGTACTTATTATTACATAAAATATTTTTTCAAATTTCATATGAACAATTTTTTAATTGCAATTAAAAATTACCGGGCAGAATTATTCATATCAAATACAAATTCATTTTTCCCGATGCCGATAATATAGAAAAATTTTCTAATTGTCAGTTTAAAAAATTGGGGCAGGCATTAAGCTTTCCCATAATGCCTGGAAAGGAAGAAGAATAAGTTGGTAATTACCTTGAGCAAAAAATTTTTTTACTTATCAATTTAATAAGCAATGCTTATTAAAATAATAATTGATGTAAAGATGTAAATTATTTTATATTTTTTTTCTTTAAAAAATTAACTTACTGGTTGCTTACTTGCGGGCATAATATTTGAGTTTTATCCCGCTTAGTTCACAATGGATAATAATGCCCAATAGAAGAGATTTTATCAAGACTTCAGCCCTTTTGTTTGCCGGTTTAAATTCCTTCGGCTTCAGGATGCCCTCCTTTATTTCAATTAATCTTTTTGATAGTAAAAGACCGGGTATTACCGAACGAAATTTTATTAGTGATGCAATTGAGGCAAAAATTTCTTCTGTGAAAAATGATATTGCCGATGAAGAATTGGCCTGGATGTTTGAAAATTGTTTTCCAAATACTTTGGATACTACAGTTAAGTACCAGGTGCTGAATGGAAAACCGGATACTTTTGTTATTACCGGCGATATAAATGCAATGTGGCTAAGAGACTCTTCCGCTCAGGTTTGGCCTTACCTGGGCTTTATTAATGAAGATAAAAAGCTTAAAGGTTTAATTGCGGGAGTAATAAATCGTCAGGCAAAATGTATTTTGATTGATCCTTATGCGAATGCGTTTAATTTTAGTAATGAAGGAAGCGGTTGGGAAACAGATATTACAAAAATGAAACCCGAGCTTCATGAACGTAAATGGGAAATTGATTCTCTTTGTTACCCGGTTCGTCTTGCTTACGGTTATTGGAAACAAACTTCCGATGCATCTTACTTTGATTCCAACTGGCAGAATGCGATGAGATTGGTTGTTAAAACTTTCCGTGAGCAGCAAAGAATAAATGATAACGGTCCGTATTCGTTTATGAGGAATACAACAGTAGCTTACGATACTGTTCCTCTTCATGGATTTGGAAATTCAACAAAGAAAATCGGTCTTATCCACTCAATGTTCAGGCCGTCAGATGATGCCTGCATTTACCCGTATCTTATTCCTTCCAATTTGATGGCGGCTGAATCTCTGAAACAACTTGCTGAAATATTTGCTAAAGAAAATCTTGATAATGAATTTGCAGATGAATGCCGGGAATTCTCGCAACAGCTACTCGAGCTTTTTAATAAATACGCTGTTGATGAACATTTGTTTTACGGAAAGATATATGCGTTTGAAATAGATGGCTTCGGAAATAAACTGTTTATGGACGATGCAAACGTTCCAAATTTACTTTCACTCCCTTATCTTGGAGTAACATCTTCTGAAGATGAAATTTATAAGAATACAAGGGCTTTTATTTTAAGTGATGACAATCCTTATTTCTATAAAGGTAAGGCTGCAGAAGGAATCGGCGGCCCGCACATTGGTCAGGATATGATATGGCCTCTGGGAATTATCATGCGTTCCTTAACAAGCAAAGATGACAAAGAAATTCTTTCCTGTCTAAAGACATTAAAAACTACGCATGCAAACACAGGATTTATGCACGAGTCATTTCATAAAGATAATCCTGAAAAGTTTACAAGAAAATGGTTTGCATGGGCAAACACTTTATTCGGTGAATTGATTATTAAAATTCATGATGAAAAACCTAATCTGTTAAAAAACAGATTATAAATTTTAAGTTCGAGCTAAATCGGGCTGTAATTATAAAATTAAAATAATAAGTCGGAGAACTTAATGGCAGTAACAAGCAGCGGAACCGTTTCAGTAAATGGTTCTAAAAATGGAAACGGTGTTAACTACTCGAATGCGTTTATTGTAGTTACATCATTATTCTTTATGTGGGGATTTATCACCTGCTTAAATGATATCCTTATTCCTCATCTTAAAGCAGTATTCGATCTGAACTATACGCAGGTAATGTTAATTCAGTTTACATTTTTTACTGCCTATGCAATTATATCATTACCTTCAGGAATGCTGGTTGAGAAGATAGGTTATAAAAGTGGAATTATTATCGGGCTTCTTGTTGCCGGTTTGGGTTGTGTATTGTTTTATCCGGCGGCTGGTTCACGTTCGTATGCAATATTTCTTTTAGCACTTTTTGTGCTTGCTTCGGGTATTACATTACTTCAGGTTGCAGCTAATCCTTATGTTGCAATTCTCGGTAAGCCCGAAACAGCATCAGCACGATTAAATCTTTCGCAGGCATTTAATTCTCTTGGAACTACAATTGCGCCGATTTTTGGATCAATCCTGATTTTAGGTGTTGCTGTAAAAGGTGCAGATGAATTAGCACGGATGAGTATGACAGATGTTGAAGCTTATAAACTTGCTGAGGCAGGTTCAGTTCAGGTACCTTATCTTGGTTTGGCCGGAGCACTGGTTTTAATCGCAATAATTTTTGCTTTGTTTAAACTTCCTAAAATTGAAGCTGCGTCTGTTCCGGCAAGCAACAGCGCTGGAGATAGTTATGATAATCTGCATAAAAGCGCCTGGGGATATAAACATCTTGTATTAGGTGCAGTTGCAATTTTTGTTTACGTTGGCGGCGAAGTATCAATTGGAAGCTTCCTTGTAAATTATTTTAAGGAATTACTTGGTATGCCTGAAGTTGAAGCAGGCAAGTATGTTGCACTTTACTGGGGCGGAGCAATGATCGGCAGATTCTTCGGATCTATAACTTTATCTGATATGACTGATACTAAAAAGAAAAATATTTATGCTGGATTAGTATTCCTTCTTGCTGTAGTACTTGCTCTTTACGTAACAAAAGAATATCAAACTGGCGGCTTCTCAAGTACATTAACCTTCCTTGTTATGGTTGTGATAAATTATATTGCATTCAACCTTGGCAAAAGACAACCGGGAAGAACACTTGCTATTCTTGCAGTAGTTGCGGCAATACTTGTAATTGTTTCAATGTTAACGTACGGTCATGTAGCAATGTATTCAATTCTGGCAGTTGGTTTATTTAACTCAATTATGTTTCCGACAATATTTACTCTTGCAATTGACGGACTTGGAAAACACACCGGTCAGGGCTCAGGAATTCTTTGTACTGCAATTGTTGGCGGCGCAATAATTCCGGTTGCTCAGGGTTTCTTTGCAGACAACATCGGAATTCATCATGCGTTCTTTCTCCCGGTACTTTGCTATGCATACATAGCTTATTACGGCGCTAAGGGACATATTCCTTCATTCTTACAACCATCTAAGGCGTAATTATTATGAAGGAAGTAGCTCTTGGTATTGATATAGGCGGTACTAATACAGTATTCGGATTTGTAGATAAGGAAGGTAATTGCATAACAGATTCTTCAATTCCTACCAATGCGCATGAAGAAGCAGAATTATTGTTCTCAAGGTTATTCGCTAAGGTTAAGGATATGCTTGCCGGATTATCCGGAGAATATAAAATGATTGGTATTGGTGTTGGTGCACCAAATGCAAATTACTATCACGGAACAGTTGAACAGCCACCCAACCTAAGCTGGGATATTGTTAACGTGCTTGACATAATGAAAAAATATTATGACGTTCCTTCAGCAATTACAAACGATGCTAACGCCGCTGCTATTGGTGAAATGCAGTTCGGTGCTGCGAAAGGAATGAAAGACTTTATTGTTATCACTCTTGGAACAGGCCTGGGAAGCGGCATTGTTGTTAACGGAGAATTGGTTTATGGCCACGATGGCTTTGCCGGTGAAATCGGCCATACTATTGTTGATCCTGCAGGAAGGCAATGCGGCTGCGGCAGAAAAGGATGTCTTGAAACTTATGCGTCAGCATCAGGCATAAGAAGAACAATTTATGAATTGCTCTGCAATTCAATGGAACAAAGTACATTAAGAAAAATTCCTTTTGATGAACTGACTTCCAAGATGATTTACGATGCAGCCGTTGAAGGTGATAAACTCGCGCTTGAGGCTTTTGATTATACTGCTAAAGTTCTTGCACTAAAACTTGTTGATGCAGTTGCTCATACAAGTCCTGAAGCAATTATTCTTTTTGGCGGATTGGCTGCAGCCGGCGACCTGATTTTTGTTCCTACAAAAAAATATATGGAAGAGTTCATGCTTAACATTTTTAAGAACAAGGTTAAGCTTATTCCTTCTGCTTTAACAAAAGGAAATACTGCAGTACTTGGCGCTAGCGCTCTTATATGGAATGAACTTGAAAAATCGAAAAAGTAAAGCGGTTAATTATCTTTATAATATATTAACTAAAGAGTAACAGAAATTTAAATAACAATTAAGAGTTTAATATGACAAGAAAATTTTATTTCACTATTCTGCTAAGTGCAATCCTTTTAATGGGATTTGCCGGAGAAACAGGCATGGAAAAGAAAAATGATGATAAAGCTTTAAACAAAAAAGTTAAAGAGCTTATTTCAAAAATGTCTCTGGATGAAAAAGTTGGTCAGATGACTCAGGTCGATTACGGCGCAATTAAAGGAAACCTTGACGACATCAGAAAATATTATATTGGCTCAATACTTTGGGGCGGAGATACAGAGATTGATGACTTATCTCCTGCAGGCTGGGCAAAGGTAGCTGAGCAGCTTCAGTCTTATGCTTTGCAAACACCTTTAAAAATTCCTTTGCTTACCGGTATTGATGCGGTACACGGACACAATAATGTTAACGGTGCAGTAATCTTTCCTCATAATATAGGGTTGGGTTGTACACGCAATGCTAAACTTGTTGAAAAAGCTGCTGCTATTACTGCAGCAGAAGTTGCAGGAACAGGAATTAATTGGACGTTTGCACCATGCGTAGCTGTTGTTCGCGATGAAAGATGGGGCAGAACTTACGAGGGTTTTGGCGAAACACCTGAGCTTGCAAAGATGATGGGCGCAGCTTATGTAAAAGGTTTGCAGGGCAAATCACTCGGTGCCAATACTTCAATTCTTTCCTGTGCAAAACATTATATGGGTGATGGCGGAACAACTGGCGGAAAAGATCAGGGCAATACAGAAATAGATGAAAAGACTTTACGCAAACTTCACCTTGCAGGTTATATTGACGCTGTAAAAGCCGGTACCGGTTCAATCATGCCTTCGTATAGCAGTTGGAACGGTGAAAAGATGCATGGCCATAAATATCTTCTTACAGATGTTCTTAAAAAAGAACTTGGCTTTAAAGGATTTTTAATATCTGATTATGCTGCTATTGACCAGTTACCTGTTGGCGGCTACAAAGAACAAATTGAAAAATCAATTAATGCCGGACTGGATATGGCGATGATTCCGAACGGACATGGAAAGAAAAACAGCTACCTCGATTATATTACCTTCCTTAAAGAACTTGTTAATGAAGGTAAAGTTCCTATGGCAAGAATTGATGACGCGGTTGCAAGAATTTTAAAAGTTAAACTTCAGATGGATTTATTCAATAAGAAAACAGTTGATAACAATTTGCTTGCGAAAGTTGGAAACGAAGAGCACAGAAAAGTTGCAAGAGAATGCGTAAGACAATCACTTGTTCTTTTAAAGAATGATAATAAAACTTTACCACTGAAAAAAAATCTAAATAAAATTTTTGTTGCAGGCAGCAGCGCTGATGATCTTGGTAACCAGTGCGGCGGATGGACAATAACCTGGCAGGGTAAAAGCGGAAAAGTCGTGGATGGCGGAACTACTGTTCTTGATGCAATTAAAAATTCGGTTACTGAAAAAACTATTGTTACTTATTCAAAAGACGGTACTGGTGCAGAAGGATATGATGTTGCTGTTGTTGTAGTTGGTGAAAAACCTTATGCTGAAATGTTCGGCGATAAACAGAATTTGGCTCTTTCAGAGGAAGATATAAAGACAATTAAGAATGCTAAAGCTGCAGGTATACCTGTGGTTGCTGTTTTATTTTCAGGCCGGCCAATGATAATTGATGAAGTTCTGAAAGATTGCAACGCCTTTGTAGCTGCATGGTTACCGGGAACTGAAGGCCAGGGTATAACGGATGTTCTATTTGGAGACTTTAAACCTGTAGGTAAACTTTCGCATACCTGGGCCAAAAGCATGGATCAGATTCCTTTAAATAAAGGAGATAAAAATATTAAACCGTTATTCCCGTACGGATACGGATTAAGTTATTAATAAAGTTTTAGGTGTTCTCTTTCATTCTTTAATGTAAGGAAAGAGAACATAATAATAAGAGCCTCTCCTCCTCCTAAAACCACCTCTTAATCCTTCCCCTAAGAATGAATGGCAATATACAAGAGGTGGTTTTACTTTTTTCTTAAGCGGGTCAACTGCTTAATAATTGAGGAGAGAGTAAGTTTAAGAGTAAAAGCAAGAGTAAGATTATGAGTAAGGAAGAAAAATAATTTATAATTCCTGTTCTTACTCTTACTCATGCTCTTACTCTTTTTTTATTCATACTTGTAAAATAATTATTGACAACTCACAGCTTAAGTCGAGGTTAAAATGAACATAAGGCTAAACAGTATTCTTTCGCTTCTTCTTTTATTAATGCTTCTGTCTCTTCAATCTTTTGCACAGCAAAAATCCTTTGAAGCCAAAATTGACTCAATAATTTCTTTAATGACTTTGGAAGAAAAAGCTGGGCAGTTAAACCAGCTTTCAAGCGGGCTTGGTATGGGTCCTGTAATTGGCCAGGATGATCTCGCCGCTCAGAAAAAATTAGTAAAGGAAGGGAAGGTAGGGTCTTTATTTAATGCTGTGGGTGCGGATCTTACAAGAGAACTCCAAAAAGTTGCTGTGGAAGAATCACGCTTAAAAATACCTTTGATTTTCGGGCTAGATATAATTCATGGTTTCAGAACTACATTTCCAATTCCACTTGCAGAAGCAAGTTCATGGGACCTGAAGGCGGTTGAGTTATCAGCAAAGATAGCTGCTAAGGAAGCATCTGCATCCGGTTTGCACTGGACGTTTGCACCAATGGTTGATATTGCCCGCGACCCGCGCTGGGGAAGAATTGCTGAAGGCTCCGGTGAAGATACATATCTTGGCTCTTTAATGGCAGCTGCAAGAGTGAGAGGGTTCCAGGGAAATTTTAAAGACAAAGAAAATATTGTGGCCTGTACAAAACATTATGCCGCATACGGTGCCGCAGAAGGCGGAAGAGATTACAACACCGTTGATATGTCCGAAAGAGTTTTAAGAGAAATTTATCTGCCTCCGTATAAAGCAACAGTTGATGCCGGTGTAAAAACTTTTATGTGCAGCTTTAACGAAATTGACGGAACACCTTCTTCTGCTAACAGGTGGTTGCTTACAGATCTGCTAAGGAATGAATGGAAATTTAACGGTATGGTCGTAAGTGATTGGAATTCTGTCGGTGAACTTATACCCCATGGAGTTGCTTCAGATTTAAGTGAAGCCGCTGTACTTGGTTTGAATGCAGGTGTTGACATGGATATGGAATCCCGCTCGTACCTTGGAAACGTTGTTAAACTTGTTAATGAAGGAAAGTTATCACTTGCGGTTGTTGATGAAGCTGTTAGAAGAATATTGAAAATAAAATTCGAATATGGTTTGTTTGATGATCCTTACAGAAACTGTGACAAGAACCGCGAAAATACAGATGTCCTTTCGAAGGAAAATAAAGATGCTGCGCTTGATGTTGCCCGTAAATCTATTGTCCTTCTGAAAAATGAAAATCATCTTTTACCATTGAAAAAAGATCTGAAGAAAATTGCTTTGATTGGTCCTTTGGCAAATAATTATAATGATATGCTTGGCTCGTGGAGCTGTATGGGTGATTCATCTAATGTTATTCCTTTAATAAACGGAATTAAAAATAAAGTAAGCGCATCAACAGAAATTATTTATGCAAAGGGCTGCGAGATAAAAGGAAATGACAAAGAAGGCTTTAAAGAAGCCATTGATGTAGCAAACAAAGCTGATGTTGTTATTCTTGCTCTTGGTGAAAGAGGCTGGATGAGCGGTGAAGCTGAAAGCAGGTCATCTCTGGATTTACCGGGTGTGCAGGAAGATCTTGCAAAAGAAATTTTTAAAACAGGCAAACCTGTAGTTGTTGTATTGATGAATGGAAGACCTTTATCAATTAGCTGGATTGCAGAAAATATTCCTGCAGTAGTCGAAGGTTGGTTTCTTGGAGTTCAGGCAGGTAATGCTTTAGCTGATGTACTATTCGGTGATTATAATCCTGGTGGAAAATTACCGGCAACATTTCCAAGAACAGTCGGACAGGTTCCTATTCATTATAATCATAAGAATACAGGCAGACCGGCAAACAATCTTGTTAAATGGAATTCCAAATACAATGATTTACCTCTTGGTCCGTTATATCCTTTTGGTTATGGATTAAGTTATACAACTTTTGAATATAGCAAACCTGTTTTAAGTTCAAGTAAAATAAAAGAAGATGAAAAATTAAAAGTAACTGTAGAAGTTAAGAACACAGGCAATTATGACGGAGAAGAAGTCGTTCAGTTATATATCCGTGATCTGGTTGCTTCTGTAACAAGACCCGTGAAAGAACTTAAAGGATTTCAGAAAGTATTCATCAGAAAAGGTGAATCCAAAACTTTGGAATTTGAGATTGGAAAGAATGAATTATCTTTCTACGATAAGAATATGAAATGGACAGTTGAACCGGGAAAATTCAATGTGTTTATCGGTACAAACTCAGAAGACGTTCAGGAAGCTGGTTTTGAAGTTGTAGAATAAGCAAGAGAATTTTAATGAAGCTGAAGCTTTACATTAGTCTGACGTTAATTGTGTTATTAGTGTTAAGTTATGATTGTAGTAATTCATCGGAGAATGAATATTCTTATCCGACAGTAATTTCCGGCATTGTAAGAAATGCCGGCGGGCAGTTGTTATCTTACACTAAAATATCACTTACTACAGATCCTGATTTTCAATCTGTCTGGACAGATGCAAATGGTGCATTCAGACTTGAGGATGTTCCTTCCGGAAAACATAAACTGAAAGCCGAGCACGTCGGATATAATGATTACTTGGCAGATGTTCCTTCCGCAATTAATGGGACATCTGTAATCAATCCTGTTCTTACAACTAAATCTTATAATATTCCGGGAGTAAAGCCGCTAAGCAAAGGACCGGTTCGCATCAATAATAAAATACTGGAAACTGATTTTGACGGTGATGGAATTTATACACCATTTAAAGTAAAAGGAGTTGCTTTTTCTCCAACACCTATTAATAATAAACCTTACTTAAATGGTATTGATGACAGGAGCATTCAACTGCTTAAGGAAATGAATGCAAATACAATAAGAACTTACAGTGGGACCGGGAAATATTTTTTACAGAATGCGGCACCAAATGGTATTCGTGTAATAGTCAGTTTCTGGGTTGATACAAATTATGATTTATCCAGTGCGGATATACGTCAGAAAGTTAAAGAAGAATTCTCAAGAATGGTGCTTGATCTTAAAGATTATTCAGCGGTGCTGATGTGGAATTTAGGAAACGAGCAGAATTATCAGAATGGAAACAATTCAAACTGGTATTCGCTTGCACAGGAACTTGCAGTTGAAGCGTTCAAAGTTGAAGGAGAAAAATATCACCCTGTTTGTATTAATAACGGGAATATATACAACATCGGTGAAGCATCTTTAAATGCTGATGATAATTCTCTTACTTATGTTGACCTTTGGGCAACCAATATTTATGAGTATAACATTGCTACAAAGCTTAACGAATATAAAAACAAATCCGGCAAACCGATTGTTGTTACTGAATATGGAATTGATGCGCTGGACAACCGGACTAAACTTGAGTACGAAAATATGCAGGCTGCATTTGATAGTGTCAACTGGGAACAAATCAAATCCTCTGGTGATTTTTGTGTTGGCGCAACAGTATTTGAGTTTACAGACGAATGGTGGAAGGGTGGCACACCCGCAGTTCATGATTACGGTGGTTACCAAACAGGCGCTCACCCGGACGGATATTCAAATGAAGAATGGTGGGGAATAATTGCTACTTCTCCGGATTCAGATGGAGATGGACTGGATGAATGGCGTCCAAGAAAAGTTTATTATATGTTTCAAAGAAACTGGAAGTAAAATATGATTATTAAAAAAACTTTTTCGCTTATGTTACTTATTTTCTTTTTGTCATCGCTTTTTATATTTGCAAACCTTAACTGTAAAAAAGACGATTCCAATCCCGTGGAAACAAAAGATCCGACGGATACAATTCCCGCACCCGCCGGATGGAAACTTGTGTGGAATGATGAATTTTACGGAACATCAATAGATAAAACCAAGTGGGAGCATGAAGTTAATGGCGATGGCGGCGGTAACAATGAACTTCAATATTATACTGATAGTGAAGAAAACTCATATGTACAAAACGGATTGCTTGTTATTCAGGCGAAGAAGGAAAATTATCAGGGTAAAGAATACACCTCTGCCAGGATGAGAACAAAATATAAAGGTGACTGGAAGTACGGTCGGTTTGAAATAAAAGCAAGATTGCCATACGGACAGGGTTTATGGCCCGCAATATGGCTGCTTCCAACAGATTGGGAATATGGCGGCTGGCCTGAAAGCGGTGAAATTGATATTATGGAATTACTTGGTCATCAGACAGATAAAGTATACGGTACTATTCATTGGGGTACGGTGCAGAATCATAAAAGCAGCGGTGGTAATTATACGCTTAAGACCGGTACATTTGCTGGCTTGTATCATGTGTTTGCATTAGAATGGGATTCAACAGGTTTCAAATGGTTTGTAGATGATGTACCGTATTATACTGCCAAACAAGGTGCCCCGTTCGATAAAAGATTTCATATGATATTGAATGTTGCTGTTGGCGGTAACTGGCCCGGTAGTCCTGATGAAAGTACATCATTTCCGCAGAAGATGTACATTGATTATGTAAGAGTATTTCAAAAGAAATAGCTTGTTATCCTTTTAAATAATATTTTCGCTTAAATATTTTAATTACATATGGAAATAGAAATGAAATCAGTATTACTGTTGCTTGGTTTTCTGACTATTGCTGTTTTAGTTACCGGTTGTTCGTCCATAAAACAAACGGTAACAACTACACCGGGTCAGCAATCCCAATCATTTTCAAAAGAGTATACAAGAACTGAAAAACTTGATTATCTCTTTTACATGCCGAAAGAATACGGGCAGGATGACAAGAAACTACCTTTGCTTTTATTCTTGCATGGATCAGGGGAAAGAGGAAGCGATGTTAATTTAGTAGCCAAACATGGACCTCCCAAATTAATCAGTGAGGGAAAAGAATTTCCTTTTATTGTTGTTTCACCTCAATGCCCCGATGGATTATGGTGGACAATGGACTCTCAGCTTGAAATTCTAAATGATATGATTGAGAATATTTGTAATAATTATAATGTAGACAAAGACAGGATTTACATTACCGGGTTAAGTATGGGTGGCTACGGTACATGGTCAATGCTTGCAAAATATCCTGATAAATTTGCGGCAGCAGTTCCAATATGCGGCGGCGGAGATTCCTTACTTGTAAATCGTTATTGTAAAATTCCTATCTGGGTTTTTCATGGCGCAAAGGATAATGTTGTTCCTATTGCACAATCCGAAAGTATGGTGAATGCTCTTAAGAAATGCGGAAGCAATGTTAAATTTACTGTCTATCCTGAAGCGGGACATAATTCCTGGGAAGAAACATATAATAATCCGGAGTTATTCAAATGGATTCAGGAGCAGCATAAATAGGAAATTTTTCATTCGCAATTTAAAATGTATAATGCTAATGTTGTAAATAGATTTACGGCATGTATTATACATTTTTTTTTGAGGAAGCCATGAATTCATTCAAAGGAATTAATCTTTCGCTTATAATATATCTTTTACTAACTACAATACTTCTTTCTCAACAACCGAATGATTCCAAACGTCCCTGGAAAGGCAGCGCTGTTTTAGGTAACGGTTCAATATGTGCAGTATATTCTGACGACCAGAGAGTCTCTCCATCATTCAAAGGTATTCAACATTTTTATGTTGATGACTACACTGCAGATTATGTTGCATCAACATGGTTTGATGTAGTTGACTTACGGGGCAATGCTCTTAAATCGAAGCGTGATACAATTGGAATGGATAATTTCTTTACAACATTTAATCGGTCGGAATTAATCGATGGCTCGACAAAAGAAGTTAAATGCTTCGCACATCCTTCAAATGCAATAGTATTGTCACTTGACATAAAAGACGCCCGGGTGCCATCACAGAAGGAATGCAAAATTATTTTAAGAAAAAATATTGTAACGGACAGGACAATTACCTTAATGTCGCTAAAAGCCGAAGAAGATTTTGTGGTTGCTACCTGGTCAAATGGAATGAACTTAATATTTTGTAATAAAGAAAAGGAACAGGAAGTAAGGGCCAAAGATTCGATAGTTTATATTGGTTGTAAGGGCAAAGATGAAATTGTTATTACTGCCGGTAAAAATCTTAAGGATTTAAAAACTGCGCTAAAAGTGTTGCGGCTTGAAAAAAGCTTATTCTCAACTGCTTTTCAACATTGGAATAAATGGATTGGAATCGGAAAAATTCCCAGGCTCGATTCAAGGTTAAGTGATAACTCAAAATATTCCGAGTTTTATAAGAGAAATTTATATTCTGTAAAAGCTGCAAACCTTAACGGTATGATTCCTGCCGATATAACCGGGCAGTTTTTAACTAACAACATGCCGCAGCTTTATCCCCGTGATGCAATGATGTGTGCCCGCGTGTTTTTATTAACAGGACATTCAGATGAAGCTAAACAAATTATAAATTTCTGGCTGAAGAAAGAGATACCTAAAAAATCAATCGGTGAATTTTATGCACGTTATGATGCTAATGGTTTAGCAGTTGATGCCGGTGCGGGTGCCAGATATGATGAACCGGAATGGGATGCAAACGGTTACTATATATGGCTTGTTAATGAATACAACAAGCTGAAGAATGAAATGCTTGCAGGTAAGGATTTCATCTTTGAGCTTGCAGATTTTCTTGTTTCTAAAATTGATGAGAATGAATTGCTTTATGAAGGCGGCATAGTTGAATGGACCGGCTACCTTCCAACCACAAATATGATTTGCTCTGCTGCACTTCAAACAGCTTCTAAACTTGCACTAAAATATAAAGATGAATTCAGGGCGGAAAAATATGATGATGCCGCAGAAAAAATTTCATCTGCTTTGGAGTATACTTTTGATGAAAACAGGGAAATGTATGCAGCCGTAAGGTTCACAGGAATTAAAGCTGATGACAACAGAAGCATTGCTGAAAAGAAAGGGATTAAACTTTACTTGTGGGATACTACCATTCCGTTTGGCGTTTTATACGGCTTCGGGGATAATGAAGAAATTCAAAAAACGATAGATGTTTTTCTTAAGAAAAATATTATTCAGGGTGGCGGGTTGCAATACTTTGAAGCCAAAGACAATGCCTGGCTTTCTGCTTACGGCAGTGATGCATTCTTCTTTCCGACAGCCGCGCTTGCAGAATATTTGTGTTTAACAGGAAAACATACTCTTGCAGAAAAACATATTAAATGGATGATTGATAATTCTAATACTTACGGTTTAATGCCGGAAAGAATTTTTAACAATGAATCTGATTGCAGTCCTGCCTCTCCGTTAAGCTGGTGCAGCGGAGAATTTGCATTGGCAGTTTTGAAGTGGAGTGAAAAGTAAAGAATTATTCTTGAAGAAGTTTTATCAACTCTTCTTTGGATAATTTAGTCCTTAACGATAAATCATTTAGAATGTTATTAAGTGTTCCGATTTTGATGGGATTATGATTTGGTATTGTGATATGATGTTCACCATCAATATATCTTTTTGTAAGTCGTAAATGGCTGCCCTTTTGTCTGGTAACTGAATATTCTAGTTTTTGCAGTACTTTAATTAAGTGATCGCTTGAAAGATCGCGTGGCATTTTCATGCTGCAATTACTTCTTCTTTAACATAATGTAAACGGATAAGTTTAGGCATTTCACCTGCTTCAAAGTGACAGGCAACAGCTTCTCTTATATTATTCTTTAACTCTTCAAATGAGTCACTTTCAGTAAATATAGAATGCCCTAATGCTTTAGCTTCGAATCCACCTTCTAAAGAATCTTCAATAATAAAAATGATTTCGTTGGCCATGATAATTCTCTTTTGTCTCCGGATAAAAATATAGCATTATCTCCGAACTATCAAGATGAAGAATTACAGCTAAAAACTTTCAGAGCAAATAAACTTGTAGCCGGGCTTAATGAAAATAATCTTTATAAAGCTTTCTTCTCTTTCATTGCTTCCGCTATTTCTTTCATGCTTGATGAGATTGATTCTGCGGCATTTACAAATCTGAATCCAAGCCAGAAGACTAAAATTGCAATCGCTATGTAAATTAATGCTAATGCGGTTGGGAAAAAGAATCCAAACATAATTGCTCCACAATAAATATTTATAAAGTTTATTTCTATGTTCTGTTCTTCTTTCGGAATATGACTTGAAAAATAAAAAAAGTAACATTAAAATCCATTTATCAAAATGAAGGAATCTACAAATCTTATTGATTTAATAATCTCCGGGTTATCAGTATAATAATTCCTAAAGATTAGTCCGTTTAATTTTTGGAATTTTATTTATTAAACACAATCCGGTTTGAGGCATATCTTTTGTGCCTTTATAAGATTGCATTTTTAAGTGAGGAGTGGTTAAATGCGGATAATCATTTTTACAATTCTGCTGTTT
>CAZIDB010000056.1:0-24283 GCA_964537965.1 uncultured Melioribacter sp.
GTACAGAATATAATGTAGCCAGCAAAAATTGAAGCGGTTTTATGTTTATACCTGATTATTCTGGTCGCAAACCTAACTAAAATTAAAACTATTAATGCGATCATATTTGCCCTGATTACAATTGTAATACCCAGGAACAATCCTGTTAAAAACCAGAATTTTTTCTTCTCTTCATTTTGCGCTTTAAAGAGGTACAATATACCTAACGAAAGGAATAGAGTCATGAAAGTTTCTGAAAGAATTAATCCGGAATAGAAAATAAACATTCCATAGAAAGATGCAATCAGTGCTGCAATTCGTGCAGTGTTATCATTGAAATACAGCTTAGCTGTTTTATATATAATAACAATAACAGTTGTACTTATGACAGATTGAACAATAAGCATAAGTAGAATAGACTGCCCAAATGTTGAATATAATAAAGCAAGAATTATTGGATAAAATGGCGACATAAAAAACACATCAGCACCAAACCATCTGCCGGAACTAATGATCTTCAGAGCCCAATCATTATAAATTTTTGAATCAGAAAACAGGTGCTGGACAAACGGAGCATTATGAATTTCAATTACATAGCATAATCTTAGAATTAAACCGGCAGCTATAACAATAAGTAAAAACAAATTATTTTTAACAGAGAAATTCAATTCACCTCTTTGCCGGGAAGTTTCTGTCTTTACATTAATTTTTTCGGTTTTTAATTTTCCCATAACCTACTGACTATTGTTAAATTTATGTACAAAGATATGCAATTATTTGAAAAATTTGATTTGCTGTAAAAAAGCTTTCTTAAGAAGCGGCAAAAAAAGATACATTTTTTATCTGAAAAAAGTCAAATATATGTTTTGTAAAATGACCGAGGTTTTTTAATTGTTAGTCTGAATAAACCTTTGCCAGTTCTCGTCTTGTAATTCGCCTTTTTTAGTTGAATGGATAAGTGAATAATCTCCAAAACCTTCAATATTTCCAAAAATAAAAATGACTCCGTTTTCAATTGAATAGTATTTCCATATTTCATATGGTTTCATATCCGGTTCATCAGGATGAGTTTCTATTTCACTTGGCTCGCCATACATAATAAGAACACGCCCTCTATCTGTTTTCCAACCAGATCTTAGCATCATATTATAACGTTTGTTTGCAAGTTCAACTCTGTCAAAATACTCTTTCTGATAAGTGTTACCTTCTAATCCGGAATTTTTATTTTGCTTATTCCAGAAATTAACCATGTATTCTTTACGTCCTGCCTCAGTGTGAATTTTCTTCCATTCATTTTTCTCATCCTGTGTAGCAATATACTTGCAGTATTCGAAATACTGGATAACTTCCTCATCCGATAATAAAGAAAAAACACTTTTAGCTACTTCAGTTTTATAATTAAAGTTTTCCGTTGTATCAACTACAGACGGATTATAAATATATAATTTCTTGTTTTCTCTTATTACTAAAGAACTAACAGAATCAATTACTTCTACTTGAAGAATGTATGAGCCAGTGGGATATTTTAGAATATTTAAGGCGCCAACATCAATAATTGAATTATGTCTTGTTGGTATATATTTCGATTTGTTTAATACAATTTTCCCAAATGAATTGTACAAAAAGTAATTCACTTTAAGAAAATCCGTTGACATATTTTTATTCAGGTTATAAAGTTCAGAATAGAAAAAAAGTACAGGAAGATTCTCACCATAAATTCCGGAGGGATTAGGTATCACTTCATAATTGTTTTTAACAAAATAATCTTCCGTTTTATTTCCCACAGCATTTATTGAACTTGCAAGTTGTATATCACTTAGTGAAAATCGTTCTTTTGGAAATGGTTGTATTGCTAAATCAAATGAAATTGTATCGATAATTGAATTATCATTTGCATCGAAGGTTGTAATAAAAAATAAATAGGTATTAAAAGCTAACCTAAAATTAATAGCTCCGTTAAGAATCTGATTTCCGGAGACGCCGGTTGTATCAACAACATCGTTAATCTGCCAGGATTTCTCCAATATCATGTCACCGGTTTTCTTTTCATTTATTTTTACCTGAATTATTGCCTTAACAGCTTTTTGATTTTCAACCGACATTTCTTTCAACCCGTTCTTTGGTAAACTGTAATAAAGTTCAAGGTATCCGGATGAATCATCATAATTAAAACGCGCATAATCAAAATTGACGTTAATTTTTTGTTGAGGAAAAAGAAACGAAGTATATATAAGCAGGATTAAAAACTTTTTCATAGCTATAAATAAAAAGGCTGGTTTTACCCAGCCTTCATGATTTTTAATGAATATTTAGAATTTAGAAACCTAATTTTATTGTAACAACATGATTAGCATCAAAGTATCTTGCCCAACGATATGCATAATCTACTGATATATCAATACCCGCATTAGCTTTGAAACCAGCACCAAATGTTGGTCCCCAAAGCTGTTCATCGGTATTATCAACACCTTCTTTTGTATAGGTGTAACCACCTCTAATGGCAAACATATCACTATAGCTTACCTCACCGCCGAATTTATATTCGTCATTTAAGAAGCTATTTTGTGTATATGCCGAAGACAACATTCCTTTGAAGTCATCAGTAAATCTTTTTTCATAAGCAAGACCTAGTTCAAGTTGAGACGGCAATTCAAAGCTTGCTGCATCAATTTTATAAAATTGAGTGCCTCTGTAGCTTGTATTATCTTCAGCGTCTCTTAGTAAATCTGCGCCGTCATATTTCATCTGTCCGCCGATATTCTTTATAACAACGCCCATATGTAGACCTTCTACTCCTGCAACTCCATAATATTGTACACCAGCTGTAAATGCAAATCCGGATGCTGACGTTGACATTATTTTTTCTGAAATAAGGTTAGCGGTTACACCAACTCTTACTCTGTCAGTTAAAGCATTTGAATATGAAAGACCTACAACAACAAACGTTGGTGAAAAAGTAGCGCCTGTACCAGCGGGATTTTCAACTGTTGTAACAGGGATATCACCAAAATCGAATGTCTTTACAGAGAATGCAATTGCACCAAAGCTTTCAAATTTAACACCTACTGCCGCATATGAAACGCCTATATCAGCAATATAGCTCATCTGTGAAAACATTGCTTCAGCGGTACTTGTCATTGCACCTAAGCCAGCAGGGTTATAGAATAATGACTCAAGTCCTTGCAAGCCCGCGACGTAAGAACTGCTTAAAGATAATCCTCTTGCACCAACTGGAATTAAAAGTTCTTGGGCACCAGCTGTTCCGTTTCTACTTCCGCCACTGGCAAAAGTATTTTCCTGAAACATACCTACCAGCGCAAGGAGGATTAACAAGGTAATATATTTTTTAATCATCTTAAAACTCCTAAATAGTTTTTTCAAAATTATCGGAGAAAAATAATTCTCCAATATTATAACCTATCGATATACTGTGTTTCCGTAATAACAGCAATTTTAAGTACTTTTGTACCTATACCCGGCATATCTAAATAAGCTATATACATACCACTGCTAACTGGTAGTCCATTAGAATTTCTTAAATCCCAATCAAGCCATTGGGCGTTATCACTCTTATCTATTTTTCTAATAAAGATTCCGGCTAAAGAATAAATTCTTAGAGTAACATCTGTTGGCAGATTTGTAAATCTGACAAATCTTTGATATTTATCTCTTTCCAATGAGTTTGCACCAAAATATGGATTTGGAAATACATTAATATCTTCCAATTTTGTTTTTGCCAAATCTTTGTTATTAAAATCGGCTGCAGTAAGTGTAGTTTCGTATGTATTACCTTCAATAAGTGGTTTATAACTTGTAAGTCTTATAACAGTACCAGCTTCCGGTTGTTCACCACTGAATGATAATGAACCGAACCTATGATCAGTTGCAACGGATTTTTTTGACGTTGTAGGAGGATTGGCCGGATCAATATTTGATTTATAAATAAAGAGTTCTTCCCAATCTCCGTCATTTGTTCCATACTTGGAACCAACCAAACGTGTCCACACTTTATCTCTAAGTGCTCTTGTTGAGTCACCTCTGTCGAAATCAAGAACCTTAACTGTCATAAGAGTATCATCATTAGCTGAATTAGGATCAATTCCGATGCTGTACACCTGTAAAGGCAAGGTTCCATTACCCAAGCTATCATCAGCTAAGGCAGGTGTGAATGATGGTTTGTATCCTGAAACAAAGAATGGAGATGTTTGTCCGAACCTAATTTCATAATCTACAAATCCTAATCCCTGGTTAGCTGCTTTATCCTGCCATATCAAATTCTTTAAAGATCCTTTTGCTTTTATCATCCATTTACCGGTAGAGTTCATATCTTCCATAATGTTAACCGGATTAGATAATGCATTTCCATTAGGACCTTTTATTTCAAGTACACTTTTAATCCTGACGCTTGCTGCTGGTATAGCGTTAATGCTATCTCTTCCCGTATTTTCAACAAACAACTGGAATCCTTCGATTACCGGTTTGTTAATCGTATCTGCAAGAGCGTCGAACGCAACAAAGTCAGTTTTATCCTTCAGTAATGTATCATTAGTGGTAGTGTTTATTAAGTCATATCTAAGGTTAGCGGCGCCTTCAGAGCCTTTAATAACAACCTTATAGTGATTACCAGTTAAAGCCTGAGGATCAACAACTTTAAATAAAGCTTTACCATCACTAAAGCCGGTTGTATGTTCAGCACTTACAACCTGACCATCATAATATGGAGAATTGAAGTCAACTTTCTTGGTCTCCGGAAGAACTTCAATTATTGAAGGAGTACTCTCAAGATAAGGTGGATCGCTGTATTTAGAATAACCATAAGCAGTAACGCCAAAGTAATATGGAGTTCCATTATATAATGGTCCATTAGTGTAAGCTGAACTGGTAGCTGAATAAAATCTTCTGATACCATCATCAGGTGCCTGAAGTAAATAAGTAGGATTAGTCTGTCCATTAATAACGGATAAATCGTTTAACCAATTATAAACATTACCGATTCCATTTTTTATATCGTACACACCCAACAATTGCGGATCAGATCCAGCCATATCAGAGAACTGCCATACTCTGTAACCTTCAAAGACATAATTCTTATTGGTTACGGTAATTACAGTGTCTCTACCATTAACATTTGCTCTTAGTTGATCCGGTAATATTGGGTTCAACTCGTTATATTCTTCAGCATTTTGTTCCCACCAAATAGTTATACCATTTTTTTGTGGTAAAGCGTGAATCTTAGGTTGCGGTGGCGAAGCCGTAATTTTAAAATCGAGGTCATATGCAATTTGTGCAGCAAGATCTATTCTTTTTAATTCTGTTACGCTATTTAAATTGCTGGTACCACGTCCAACTAAAATACCAACTACAACTTCCTGAGTATCACCGGGAGCTAAAGTAAACGGACCGGAACACATCACATGTCTTCTGTCATTAGGATCAGGACCGCCAGGATATCCTTTTCCTTCATACCATCCTGTTCCTTTTACCGGATCACCGGATAAAACATAGTCAACAACATTTCCGGTATTCGGATCAATGAAATCATTTCCATTCCATACCTTTCCCTTCAGATAATTGTAAAACTCAATTGTGCCAGTGTATGCACCTTGAGTAGGATCTTTATATGCATCAAAACCATTTATATAGAAAGTAAACGCAGTCATCGGAAGATTAGTCTTACCTTTTATCCATTTACCTAAAAACTTAGCGCTATCAGGCAAATTCTTTTCTGTAATTATAGGATATGTAGCAGGGTCATATGGTATTACAGGTCCCTGGAAAAAGTCATATCCTATTGCCGGCGGAGCAATTCCATAATAACCATCGTCGTTATTATCACCGTTATAGGTATAACCTAAGCTTAAAACAGTATCGCAGCCAGTATAGTCATCATCTGCTTTACCCAAGTCAGTATCAGACCACATACCGAAATATGTATCAGTAAGAATATTTTGGCTTTTATTAATCATCTTATATTTTTTAAATACAATATTGCCTAGGTCACCTGTTCTTTTAAAGCCGAAGGTTGTACATTGTTGCTCTAAACCAATAGGCTGGGATCCATAAGTTCTTGTAGAACGGGTTGGATCAAGGTCATTGGCTACATACCACAGTACTTCGTCACCAATAAATTCGGCTTCGCCAACATCATAAGTTCCGTTACCATTCTGGTCAACCCAGGGAGCGCCATCTTCAACAGGCCATTCTTCAAGATCCTTTTTCAATGCATCTCTTAAAGCGCCCGGAGGTAAGCTTTCCCAGTCCTTTCTTATTTTATAAACACGATACTTACTTAAAGAAGGATCATCGGCAGTACCATCATCTAAAATTTTACCGGCTTGTAAACCAAGCCTGTGCGTATTACCATTCATTCTTATTTCACGCCCAACTTTTCCAGCCCAGACTAATCCATCCTGAAAGACAATTGTAAGTGTTGCATTTTCACCACCCGGCCAGTACAAACCTGAACCATCTGTTGTAGGATTATGCGAACCGCTACCGTTATTACCAACATACATTAGTATCTGGTTACAGGCGATATAAGCATAAAAATCATTAGTGTTTGTTTTATACAACTGCCTGTCAGAATCTTTTTCCTTCGCCTGTAAAATCAGGAAACCGGAAAAGAAGCTTAGCAACAGCATGTATAAAACTAATTTATTTTTGTTCATTTTATTTCAATCTCCATAATAGTTTGAAATTAAGTAAGGTTTAATTATTAATAATTAAGCCTTATACCTAACCGTATCTGTCTTGGCGCCTTAAAATTACCTGAAGTATAGGTTGCTGTTTTATATATATCCTGATATAAATCAGCAATATTCTGACCATATCTTTTATATCCGGCAATCTGTGCTATACCATCACCTGATGCAAGATAACCATCGTCATATGCATCTCCGGATGTGTTATATACAAAAGCAACATTTTGTGTATTCAGTAAATTTACAACCCAGACATAAATATTAAGTCCTAATGGTCCAATTTTTACAGTCTTATCTATTCTTGCATCAATCTGGTAATTCCATGGAGTAGTTGAATTATTCAATGGTTCAAGAGGTTCTCTTGCATTAGAAAATCCTACCCATCTTGTATAATTTGTACCACTATTTACAGTAAATAATATATTCAAACCGAAATTCTGTAAAATTTTTGAACCAAAAACTTCAGGACCATCATCAGTATCAAATCTATAATCAATATTTACAAAAGCTGTGTGAGCCTGGTTAAAGTCTAAAGGAGCAATTTGCATTGGGAAGAACGGTGTAGCAGTTGGAGACTGCCAAATTTGTCTGAAACCAGATGAAGGATTAGAACCTGTTCCCTGTGCATCGGAATAGGTGTAGTCTATGGTTGCAGAAAGTCTTTGTGTTCTTCTTAGATCAACTTTAACTTCAAAACCTTTTACAGTTGAGAAGTCTCCGTTTACCCATGCATAATATGCCGGTGTACTTGAATTTGCAGCACCATAAATAGTTCTGATCTGAATCTGATCTTTAATGTCTTTATAAAACATGGTAAGATCAAATGCAAATGCATCGCCAAGCTGCTGTTTAAAACCAATTTCATAAGAGGTAGTTCTTTCTGGTCTTAAGCCAAATCCAACCGGGTTCTGAATAGCATAACCGCCTTTAATATTATCGGCAATAAGATTATAACCCTGGTAAACATCTCTTAACCTTGATTGCTGTACAAATTTTCCATATTGAGCATGAAAAACTGTCTGATCAGTGACAGGAAAAGAAAAACCTAATCTTGGACTGATTTGCAATAAAGGATCTACGCTAACCAAATCATTCGGGTCTATTAAGTTATCTGATGTAAATGTGATGTCGCTAGGATTCTTAAAGACCTCACCGTCGATGTCGATATAATCTAATCTTAAACCAGCCTGTAATACAAGATCAGAGAATTCCATTTTATCCTGGAAGTAAAGAGCGGCAAAAACAGGATGTTTGGCTTTAGATAAACCTGCATCACTTTCATTACCATAAACATCATAGCCATAATAATTAGCCCTGCTGTAAATCTGGTTAACGCTGCCGTCAGCAACAGAAATCGCATTTATAGCAAGCTGCATTGGTGAAAGAGCATAACGTCTGACTGTATAGTATGTATAGTCACCACCAAATTTAATTTCATGATGCAAACCAGCCTGATATAGGAAATTAACTCTGCCGCCAAAAGATTCTGTTCTTTGTTTTGTATAAGCATTATATACAGCTTTGCCGCTTCCGAAACTCTGACCATAAGCAGAGTAATCCGTTGGATTATATCCTTCTGATCTTAATGTTGTACCTACGGCAGCATTTGCTAATGAATCGCCATAAAGGACAATATTATCTTTAAAGATAGGGTCCATATCTTTATAGAAATCATTATAATAATTTACAATTACATCGTAAAACGTATTTGGATTAATTACATGTGTAAACTTCAAACTACCAAGAATAGTCTGACCTTCGTTCATACCTGCTCTGTCTTTGTTTATATAATAAAATCTGCCAACACCATTTCTGCCTTCAGTATATGTAAATCCACCGTTTAACCTAATTGTGAAAGGATTCAAATCCCAGGTAATATTTCCATTTGTCTGGTAAGTATTCTGATGATTATTAACAACAATACCATCAGGGTAATAAACATCAAAAGTATCTGCCGTACCGGAGGCTGCTAACGCAGGTGAATATAATCCTTTATAATCTGCACCGCGATAAAAGTTTGCCGGTGATCTTCTGAAATTATTATTTGCCGCAACAAAGAATCTCAGATTTTTCATTCCCGGATATACAGGGCCGCCTGCAGTTAAAACATATTCCGAATATCCATAAGAATAGGTATCAAGGAATCTGCTGCCTGTTGTTGTAAAATGATCTGTAATTCCTTCGAAGCTTAAATTATAATTTTCAGAACCAGCTCTTGTTTGTGTACTGATTATACCACCGTTAGCACCGCCAAACTCAGCAGAATAACCACCAGCCTGGAATTGAATTTCTTCTACGGCATTACTTATAACCTGTGTACGGGCTCCGCCGTTAACAGGGTCGTTAACCAAAACTCCGTCCACGTAATTGGCAACACCATCAGAACGGCTGCCTCTTACATATAAGTTGCCGCTTTGGGAAACAACGCCAGCTTGAGTAGCAACAATTGCATTAACACCTCTGATAGGAATATTTTCGATATCTTCGGAACGAACGATGCTTGTTGCATTAGTTGTATTTTTATTAATAAGAGGTTTAGGAGCAACAACAGTAACAGTTTCAGTCTGATAAGCTTCTGCAGGAAGTTCAAAGTTAACTTCTGTTGTAAGGTTTACAGATACCTTAATATTTTCAAATATTACTTCCCTATAACCAATGTATCTTCCTTTTAGTATAAAACTACCTGGCGGAACATTTAATATAACGTATTCGCCATTTGCATTTGTTGCTGCACCAAGACTGGTTCCTTCAATTATAACGTTAGCACCAATTAAAGGGTCACCAGTTTGCAAATCAGTTACCTTACCTACAACCTTACCTGTTTGTGCATAAAGCAATGCAGGCAAGAGAGTAAATAAAAATAACAGTTTAAACTTTTTTAACATATCTTTCTCCCGTAAATTTTTCTTAATCATTTAGGTCGGGCTGCTAATGGAAGTTGTTTAATTTCGATAATCTTCATTGCATCTTGTTTAGGTATACCCGTTATGAAATAATAATATTGGTATCCATTCTCAATATTGGTGTTATGGGATACTAATATTTGTTTACGATTAGCACTATTCAGAAAATCTAATTTCATTCCTCCCGTTAACAAAAGAGTATCCTGATAACCTTTTAATGTTTTGTTAACCGTACTTCTTGAACTACCAAATTCAATTGTTCTAAAAGCATAAGAAATGGAACCAATTGAGCTAAACAAGGATGCAGTATCTGTAGGTGATGTATCTTTAGTAACACGTACAATAACAGCTTTTGATGTATCTACATTGGAATCACCCGAAACATTAATGAAATGTAACCAAGCCTGGTTAGCAGCTGGCTTTTCCTCTATATAGGTACAGCCTTCCGGATAAGAAATATACGCATAAGTGTTTTCAAGATTACTTTTGGAATAATAGCCGGTAAATAAAACCGTGCTTTCTTCATATGAAACAAAAGTTATATTCTTTTGATAAAGAGTGTCGCCTGTTGCATTTGTAACAATTATTCTTCTTGCGCCTGATTCAATATCAAAATAACCGGTAATAGTATTAACAGCAATATTATTTTTTTCAACTGTTGTTCCGTCCGAATTAATTATTTTAACATTAATTACATCTGCGTTATACGAGCAGTTTCCGAAACGTGTAACTGAAAAGGCCCTTTTAACAGGGTCAATCGTTGGTTCTTCAATACACCCGCTAACTGAAATTACAAGCGTAAGTAAGATTAAAGCCAAAAACGATTTAGTTATTTTTAGCCACATTTTTACCTCATAAAATTTTTATCTAACATTTTTTATTCAAACTAAAATTTGTTCAAACAATTAATGTCATTAATATTTCTAAAATGAGATTGCCCGCTCGTTTCCGAGCAGGCAATCCCCAAGTGAAATTTTTTGTTGAATTACTTCAACAACATCATTTTCTTTGTGGCAGTGAAGTTTCCTGCGGTGAGTGAGTAAACATATAAACCAGTTGACAAATCAGAAGCTTCAAAGCTAACATCATAATTTCCGGCTTCTCTTGTTCCGTTGATCAATGTCCTTACTTCTCTACCAAGCATATCGTAGATTTTTAAAGTAACATTGGCTCTTTCAGGAATTGAGAAAGAAATCGTTGTTGTTGGGTTAAACGGATTCGGGAAATTCTGAGTTAATTCATATTTACTTGGAACTCCGTCTTTCTTGGTTTCAACATCATTTGTAACACCAAACCATGTAATGGCGTTATTCTGGAACGAATAGGATTCAAATCCAAACCAGTGATATGGATCAGTTGTGTTAACTGAAATCGGATCAAATGACATGAAAGCAATCTTGTTGCCTGCACCTAAAACTCTGTGTGTCATTGCCGGTAATTGTCTAACATCTGCTGTATTATCAATTCCTCTTGTCTCTAAAAGAACGTCAACAGGCTGACCGGAAATAACATCAAAAGCATCAACCCAGTTTGAAACTAATTTTGATAATTCATAATAAGGATCATAGCATAAAGAGTCTGCACCTTCAGCAGTAAAATGAACATAAACACTGTCACCTAACAATGAACCCTGCTGGGCAAATAGTCTTGATGAAATTGTTTGTCCTGTGCTGTTAGCATAGCTTACATCATTATATGAATGTGCAACACCAAGAACGTCATATTCAAATGTACCTGCCGCAAAATCTTTATTTTCATAGCCGTATCTTTTGCCTAACCATTCCTGACCGGCTAATAAATAGTTATGTGTACCGGAAGCATCCAACCAGGTTTTTATAACATCATCATTATAATCATTTGGTTCCGGAGTACAGATTTCAATAATGTTTGTGTAGTAGTTTACTAATTCAGTAGATAGCGGACCATATGCCCATATGTCATGATAAAAATCTCTAACTGAATAATTTGCAAAATCGCCTACACCAAAATAGTACGCTTGTGGATAATCCGAACTACTGCTATAGCTATATCCGTTAAATACAAGCAACGTATTTGCGCCGCTAGGTTTGAAAATAACATATGAACCAGCAAAACTAGAAATGCCTATATTTCCATTTACGTCAACAGCTTTAATTCGGTAATCAACAGTACTTCCAGCTTCCTGACCAGGAATTGAGCCAGCCCATACGTCACCGCTTTTTACTGACATAGCAACTTCTGACCAATCAGTAGCACCATTAACTTTATACTGAATTACTGCCGAAGCAACGCCGGCTTTTGAAGGATCGCCAGGATTTTCATCTGTAATTGTAGCAGTAATTTCAATTGGAGAAGTACTTAAAGTTCCCTGAAGATTATCAACGCCGGAGATTGCAGGAGGAGTATCACCTGTAATTTCAACTTCAGCAACTATGTTGAAAAGATATTCTCTCTTCCACCAGCCAGCCGTAGATGTATCACCACTTGTTCTGCCGTTAGCATAGTATTTAAAAATTCCATATTTAACAGCTGTGTTTGCCATAATACCCCATCTGTTTACGTCAAATTGTTGGTCAACATTTTTAACTATAATAGCAAAAACTTCACCAGCTTTTAATTCAGGATTAAAACCTAACAGATCCATACTAATCCATTGATATGTGGTTTTGTCAGCATCATATTCTGGAGTAATAGGAGCACCGGTACCGGCATCACTCCAGATATCTTCAACGAAAGGATTTCCAAGACCTTCAGAGTTGTGAGATACCCAGGTTTTAGGATCAGTTGCTTCATCTTCAAAAGGAGCAATATCATTATATCCATTACCGGAAGCAATCCAGTATCCTAAATTCTTAGCACTTGTAACAGATTTAAGTTTTTCAACAGTCCATCCATTACCAATTTTATACAATTTAACTTCAGCGCCAACTGTGGCGGGGTTGTCACCACAATCGAACCCAACTGATTTAATATTTAAATCAGCAGGAGCTTCAAACCATCCGGCTAAAACGTCTTGACCAAAAGCACCAAATGTACTTGTATAGTCACCAAGATCATTATTATTCAAAGTATCTACTAAGCCATTAACTTTATTAAGGCTTTTAATTTGTTTTACTTGTTTTTGATACTTGGAATTAGAAACCTGGAAAACCTCGCGAGCATCCTCTTTAGAGTTGAGGTAAATAGTTTCTCCGCCGGGTTTTAGTAATGCCTTGTTTTGCGCAAATGATACTAAAGGTAGCAAAGCAAGAACAAATAATAGAACGGTAATTTTTCTCAACATAATCTACACTCCTTATTTGTTGAAAAATAATGAATAAAAAAGAAAACTCTTTATAAGGCCCTCATAACCTTATAATAGGTAACTTATCTGAATTCTGGGAACAAAATAATATTTCGAATCAGTTTTGTCAAGTAATTTTAGAATATATTTCATGCACGGGAAAATTTTTCAGTTGCATTTTAGTTTAATTTTTGTAATCAGTTTTCTTATTCCGAATTATTATTTACCACCTGATAAAAATAAAAAGCCCTTCACACAAGAAGGGCTGTACTAAGATATTTCAATTAAACATGCCCGTCTCTGTTAAACCGAAGTTACACTGAATTTAAGAATAACAAATTTATTAGAACGACGCGCTTTATGTTTAGTATTTTCATTCATCTTACTGACCGGATACAATGTGGAGTTAATAAGCAATCATAGTCTGTAAATAAATTAACATTTGACTGATATTGATAAATGTTATATAAGCTTATTTAACTTTGCAACAAACTGCGTCTTAGGAACCGCGCCAATAATGTTATCAACTAATTCGCCGCCTTTAAAAAATAAAACTGTAGGAATGCTTCTTACTCCGTATTTAATTGATGACTGCTGGTTAGAATCAACATCAAGCTTAGCAACTTTTATTTTGCCATCATATTCGTTTGCAAGTTCCTCAACAATCGGTGCAATCATACGGCATGGGCCGCACCATTCAGCCCAGAAATCCACTACGACAGGGATGTTGGATTTAAGAACTTCCGTATCAAAAGTAGAATCGGTTAAGTGTACTGGTTTCATTTATAAATCTCCAAACTTATTTTTTTAAAATAAGAAATTATTCCAGCCTGCCATTTCTTTTTAAAACGTCTCTGGCAATAATTCCTTTTTGTATTTCATTTGTGCCTTCAAAAATCCTGTTTATTCTGGAATCGCGGTAATATCTTTCAATGGGTAATTCACGCGAATAGCCCATACCACCATGAATCTGTACGGCATAATCTGCTATAATATCAAGGCTTTCTGAACAGTAGTATTTTACCATGGCAGATTGTCTTGAAATATTTTTCTTTAAATCATATTCAACGGCAGTTCTGTAAACAATTGATTCCATATTAAAAATCATAATTGCCATCTCGGCAAGCATAAATTGAATAGCCTGGAAATTACTTATTGAAGTGTCAAACTGTTCGCGTTCCTTTGCATACTTTGTTGATAACTCCAATAATTCTTTTGCTGCTCCAAGGCAGGCAGCTCCAAGTCCTAATCTGCCGGCGTCCAAAGTTTTCATAGCAATTAAAAATCCTCTGCCATCGTGCCCTATCAAATTTTCTTTTGGTATTCTAACATTATCAAAAATGATTGGATTTGTTGTGCTTCCTTTAATACCCATTTTCTTTTCGGCAGGTCCGGCAGAGAAACCGGGAGTTTTAGTTTCAACAACAAAAGCGCTTATACCTTTATCCGTTCTTGCAAATACTGAAACAACATCCGCTATACCGCCATTTGTAATCCAGAGTTTATCGCCATTAATAACCCATTCGTTTCCGTCAAGTTTAGCGCGGGTCTTTACGTTAAAAGAATCTGAACCTGCCTGTGCTTCTGTTAAACAGAAAGCTCCGATATATTCACCCTTTGCAAGAGGCACAACATATTTCTTTTTTAATTCTTCCGTACCACCGAGATAAATTGCATTGGTTCCTATTGATTGATGAGCACCAATGAATGTAGCAGTTGACATACACCCGCGTGCAATTTCTTCCTGTGAAATACAGTAACCCACTTCACCAAATCCGCTACCGCCGTATTCTTCTGGAAATGAAACACCAAGAACACCAATTTCAGCAAGTTTATTAATTAACTCCCTTGGTATCTTTTCATCTTCGTCTATTTTTTTTGCGATTGGCTTAATTTCGTTATTACAAAAATCGCGAACCATTTCCCGAAGCATATTCTGTTCTTCGGTAAACTTAAATTCAAACATTTACATCACCTGATTAATTATAAAAATTATTTTTCTAAAGTTGTCCAAATATACAAAAGATTTTTTGTATAGATAGACAGTGGTAAGAAAAAAATCTTTAGTTGAAAAAAATGTTGATTCATCTTACATTAAATTATTCTTTGTTTTGTTGAATCAACATTTAAAATTATTTAAATGAACCGTAATTATTTGTAAAAGCCTTTGCTTATTTTCTCACCTGTATAGTTAACAATATATTCTCCACCGTCAACGCCAATAACATTTCCGGAAATCCAGCTTGCGCTGTCTTCGCATAAGAGAGCTATAGCTTTTGCAACATCTTCAGGTAGAGTTAATCTTCCGCCGGGATTTTTTGCTTTGGCAGATTCAAGCATTTTATCAGAGCCGGGTATTTTTTTTAACGCAGGCGTATCCGTAACTCCGGCCATAATTGCATTAGCAGTTACTTTCATAAAACCAAGCTCAACAGAAATTTGCCTGATGTGAGATTCAAGTGCAGCCTTTGCAGCAGAAACAGCACCGTATGATGGTATTACTGTTTGAGAACCGGCGCTTGTTAATGCGAAAATTCTTCCACCCTCTGCAAGAAGATTTTTAAAGACAAGTTCCTGAGTCCAGTAAACAAGGCTGTGAGCCATTACATCTAAAGTCATGGTCATCTGTGCCTGTGAAATTACATCCTGTGCTGTTTTACCGAAATATGGTTTCAATGCACCGAAGGCTAATGAGTGGATGAGAACTTTAATCTTGGGGTGTTCTTTATCGGCATCAAATCTTTCCCGGATTTCATCAAGAACTTCTTCACGCTTAATTGGGTCTGCAGCATTAATATTAAAGAATACGGCATGCTGACCAAGCTTTTCAATTTTTTTAATTATCTGAACAACATTAGGCATTGTTATCTGTCTATCCAGATGAACGCCAAAAATATTATAACCATGTTTTGCAAGTTCAACAGCAGCAGCGCCGCCGAAACCGCTTGATGCACCAAGTATTAATGCCCAGGGTTTATTGTGTATAACTTTGTGTTCCAATTGATTCCCTCTTTTATTTTAAAATTGCGAGAAATAATACAAAATTCGATTTTTTAATCCAAACTATCCTTACGTGCACAGAAGGATGTTTTCTTCACCTATAATTTTTTTCAATGCGATTAAAAGCTCATCATTAATTGCAACCCTATATTCTTTAAGGTAAAAAGATCTTGGCTTCGAACCATTTTCATTCACCTGTAAAATTACAGGAACCTGACCTGTATGTTTTGCAAATAACAGTTTAAAACTTTGAATTAGTTCCGGATTCTTCTGATCATTATCCAAAATTATTTTTATACTTCTTGTAAGCTGAGGTTTAACTGATTCGACATCTGTAACGGAATCAATATGAAGTTTAATTGAATCACCGCTTGATTCAGGTTTTCCTACAACCATAACACAAGCTTCCTCTTTAAGATAACCCCCGCTTTTTTCATATGTCGAACCGAACATCAGACATTCGCAGGAGCCGGAAAAATCATCAAGCGTAAAGAAAGCCATCGTTTTACCGGAACGATCAATTTTAGTTTTGAGATCTGTAATAACTCCAATAGCCCGCACTGTTTCCACTTCTTCAAGAAGTTCCGGTTCTCCAAGGTGAACAGTTGCAAAAGATCTGTATTCCAGTTCATATTTTGCAAGCGGATGATTTGTTAAATAGAAACCAAGCACTTCCCTTTCTTTTGAAAGTTCTTCCTGAGAAGTCCAGTTTTGAATTCCGTTCAGTTCAGGTTCTTTAATTTCAAGTGAAGAAGAATCCGAACCTCCAAATAGACTAGTGGAAATTGACAAAGATGAGTTATGAACCTTAGTGCCGAACTCGAGCGCTGTTTCCACCGATGCAAAGTTTTGTGCCCGCGTCCCTTTTAATTTATCCAAAGCACCGGCAAGAATTAATCCTTCAAGAGTTCTTTTATTTACAATCCTGGTATCAACGTTTGAACAGAAATCAAAAATGCTTGAGAAATTTCTGCCAAGCTTTTCTCTTGAACGTTTTATTTCTTCTACTGCATTAACTCCAACGTTTTTAATGGCGCACATACCAAAAATAATTTTTTCGTTAACTACGTTGAAAAAAACATTAGGAATATTTATGTCCGGAGGTAATACTTCTATTTTTTGTTTACGGCATTCATCAAGTAATGTAGTTACTTTGGTTTTATCAGTGAACTCGTTGGTTAGGTTGGCGGCTAAAAATTCTGCCGGGTAATGGGCTTTAAGATAAGCTGTTTGAAATGCAATAATGCTGTATGCAACGGAATGGCTTTTATTGAATCCATAGTTAGCAAATTTATCAATTGCGTCAAAAATTTCCGAAGCAGTTTTTTCCGGAATTCCGTTCTCTGTTGCTCCTGAAACAAATTTTACTTTCTGCTGCTGCATTGCAAGCAAATCTTTTTTACCCATCGCTCTGCGTAATATATCCGCTTCAGCAAGACTCATTCCTGCAACCCGGTTGGCTATCTGGATAACCTGTTCCTGGTAGACAATTATTCCATACGTCTCCTTAAGTATTGGTTCGAGCACAGGATGAAGATATTCAACTTTAGCCTGCCCATGCTTTCTTTTAATAAAATCATCTATAAATTCCATTGGCCCCGGACGGTACAGAGCATTCATTGCAGAAAGATCATGAATTGAAGTAGGTTTAAGCTTTTTTAAGTACTCGCGCATTGGACCGGATTCAAACTGAAATACTGCAGTCGTTTGACCTTTGGAAAAAAGCTGGTAAGTTTTTTCATCATCAACAGAAATTTTATCAATATCGATTGTTACGCCATGATTTTTCTTAACCAAATCAATTGCATCGCAGATAATTGTAAGAGTGCGTAAGCCAAGAAAATCCATCTTGAGCAAACCAACTGCATCAAGTTCTTTCATATTGAACTGAGTAACAATATCACCATCGCTTCCGCCGGGAGTAGCAAGCGGAACATAATCACTAACTTCACCGGGAGTAATAACAACGCCGGCAGCATGTTTGCTTGCATTCCTGTTCATTCCCTCCAGCACTTTAGCATATTTGATTAATTCTTTTATAACAGGATCATCAGAATCGGCAACCCATTCAAGTTCGGGGACTTCATCCAATGCCTGTTGTATTGTATAAACCTTACCAAACTTAGACGGAATAAACTTTGTAATTTTATTTACAGTTGGAATAGGAATTTTAAGTACGCGTGCAACATCTCTTATTACCGCTTTGGAAGATAATTTATTGAATGTGATTATCTGGCTTACAGAGTTTTTCCCGTATTTCTCTTTAACATAATCAATTACTTTCCCGCGCTTATCATCTGCAAAATCGACATCAATATCAGGCATGGTTTTACGCGCAGGGTTAAGGAAACGTTCGAACAACAAATCATATTTAAGCGGATCAACATTTGTAATTCCAAGACAGTAAGCAGCAAGACTTCCGGCAGCGCTTCCTCTTCCGGGTCCAACAGAAATTCCTCTTTGCTTTGCAGCGTTAATAAAATCTGCTACAATTAAAAAGTACCCGGAATACCCCATGCTTTTAATAACATCTAATTCATATTTAATTCTGTCATCAAGGTCTTTTGTAATAGTTTTAAATTTATTGTTCAGTCCCTGCAAAGTTAGCTGTTCAAAATAATCATCAAGAGTTTTAGCTTCGGCATCTTCAGGTATCGGGAACTGCGGATAAAGATGACCTTCAAACTCAAGATTGAAATCTATTTTATCATTTATCTCAAGAGTATTTTCAATTGCGCCTTTATAATTCTTAAAAAGTTTTATCATCTCTTCGGATGATTTAAAATAAATCTGATCGGTACCGTATCTTAAGTTATGATAATCTGCTTCGCCGGTTTTATCTCCAAGCAGAAGCAAAATGTTATGTGCATACGAATGTTCTTTTTCAATGTAATGACAATCATTTGTGGCTACGAGTTTTATACCTAATTCTTTGGCAATCTTCGGCATTCCTAACAGAATATCTTTTTCCACTTCCATATTATGGTCCTGGATTTCAAGATAGAAATCCTCACCAAACATTTCTTTGAAAGTGCGCGCAGTTAATTTTGCTTTTTCATAATTGCCGTTTACAAGATCTGATGCAACAACCCCGCCCGCACAGGCAGACATACAAACCAAACCTTCTTTGTACTGTTCAAGTAATTCAAGATCGATTCTTGGCCTGTAATAAAATCCTTCTGTATGTGCAAGTGAAGAAAGCTTAACAAGGTTTCTGTAACCTGCTTTATTCTTTGCAAGCAGGATAAGATGATTGTAGTGTTTTGATTTTCTTTTATCTGTAGGATCTCCGCCTCTCCTGTCGCGTCTGCTTCCATCCTTAACAATGTAAGCTTCCATTCCAATAATTGGCTTAACACCCTTCTTCTTTGCAAGCTTAAAAAATTCTGTTGCTCCGTACATAACTCCATGGTCTGTCAACGCAACTGCCTGCATATTATTTTTAACTGCTGCCTCAACAAGACTTTCCACAGTACAGGCGCCATCCTGTAGACTGTAGTGTGTATGATTATGTAGATGTATAAAGTCGGACATTAAAAACTCTTGTGAACTAATTAAATAATAACCTGAGAAGCAAAGAAGAAATATTTAATCAAGCCTTGACTTAAAAATGGTTTTCAACTGTATATCAAATAGTATCAAAATATATTTTTCAGTTAATTTTTGCCGGTATGACCAAAACCGCCGATACCGCGCTTAGTGCTATTCAATTCTGCAGATTCAACCACATCCGCAAGATGAACTTTAGCAAGTACTAACTGGGCAATCCTGTCACCTCTGTGAATAATAAAATCATTTTCGCTGAAGTTGAAAAGGATAATTTTTATTTCACCACGGTAATCAGAATCAATTGTGCCCGGAGAATTCAAAATTCCAATACCATTCTTAGCCGCTAATCCGCTTCTTGGTCTCACCTGTAATTCATAACCGGAAGGAATCTCAACCGAAAGATTTGTCGGGACTAATAAAAACTTTCCTGCGGTAATTGTTAATTCACTATCAACCGCAGCGCGAATATCCAATCCTGAACTTCCGGTTGTAGCATAAGCCGGCAGTTGAATATCATTAAATGAATTTGACAATCTTTTGAAATTAAGTGTTACAGAATCTTTCATCGGCTTTCTTTAAAAATGAAGAAATGGCAGAATTTTTTTTCAAGGTTTTCTGTCGGCTAATTTAACTTCAACTTTATGTAAAATCAACTTGATTATTTAAAATTAATTTTTTTACCAGAATTCATATTTAAAAAGAAATGAGTAGTATAAAAAAAAGCCGGAATGAATCCGGCCTTTATAATTTTTATCTAAGAAGAATCATTTTTTTTGTAAGTGAAGTCCCGTTAATAAATAGCGAATAGAAATAGATACCTGATGATAGGTTATCTGAATTTATATTGATTTTATATTCACCGGCATTTAAGTATTCATTTAAAAGAGTTTTAACTTCGCGTCCGGCAGCGTCAAATAATTTAATTATTGCAAATCCATTTTCCATTAAACCAAAATTCACATAACAAGTTGGATTGAACGGGTTAGGATAATTCTGTGAAATAAAATATCCGGAAGGTATCTCAGGTAGATTCATTCTTTCAACATTTGTAGCGGTTGATTTCCATAAAGTGATATTATCAACATAAACGTCAATTGGTTCGTTCGTATTTACCGGGCCAAAATCAATACAATAAATATCTTCGGTGGTAAATAACACTTCGGGATTTCCCCAACCAACAAGACTTAATGAATCCCATGGAATTTTCACATACATCCAATCGGAAGCAGGAATAAAATCATATTTAAAGAAATCATAATCCCTAAGTGTCTCAGCTTTTCGTTCTCTTATTCTTACTCTTAACGGTGTTGTTGAACCATTTTTGACAACGAAAGAAATACCATCGAAATTTTTAAGATCAGTAATTGACTGATCTTTCTTAAGATAACATTCACCTGCTCCATAAGAAGCGTACTGACCGGTTATATGAATTGAAGCTTTAGAATTATTGTAGGTGTCAAAGTCTTCAACTTCAAATCCCATAGTTGAAGTAGCATTACCGTCAGTTAAAACATTCCAGGCTCCACCCCAAAGGTTATTGAAGCTATCCGCATCTTCGAAGTCATCAAGCGTTAATGAATCACCTGAACTGATATCATTCCAGAAGTTGATATCATCAATAAATACATTAATATCATTTTTAGCCTGTACAGGACCAAAATCAATGCAATAAATATCTTCAGTAGTAAAAACAATTTCAGGATTCCCCCAGCCGCTAAGAGTTAATGAATCCCAGGGTATCTTATATTCTGTCCACTCGGAAGTTACAATAAAATCATATTTGAAATAGTCATAATCTCTAAGTGATTCGGCTTTTTTTTCTCTGAGTCTTACTCTTATAGTATCAGTTGAATTTCCAGCCGACTTTGCAAAGAAAGAGATTCCGTCATATTGAAGATTTCTTGCTTCCTGGTTTAGGTTTAAATAACACTCGGCACCGCCCCAGCCGTTGAACATTCCCCAGACATGCAGAGCAACACTTGAATTATTATGTGTCTCAGTACCCGCCAGCTCAAATTGAATTGTAGTATTAGCGTCACCATCAGTAAGCAATCCCCAGGTGCCTCCCCATATTGCATTTGAATCATTGAAATCTTCAAAGTCATCAAATAAAAAATTAATTACATTATCTTGTCCGAATGAACAAGCTGTAAATAAAAGATAAAATAAGAAAGCAAAGAAAATGTTTTTCATTGAGTTCCTCCCTAAATATTAGATTAATGTTTGTTTAGTTTAACTTGCCGTTTTTAATATTTGATGGCAATTATTACTTATTGAAATCGATAAACGAAATTCGCTTAACATTTTAAGGGATGAATTTCAAGCTTTCAATGAAAAATATTTATTAAAAATCAGGTAAAATATTTCTTGCTTTTAATTAAAAAATAGTTATTGAACTTAAAATTGATTTCTCAATTCAGGCATTCACCTTAAATAAAGTTTTCTATGATGGGATTTTTTGTAAGATATGTTTTGAAATCTAATCGACAGTGCTTTCAATATTTGCTAATGATTTATCACTACTTTTTCCCCTGAAGCGTAACATTGACATTATATTTTTCAACTCTGTAACTCTTATAAGTTTGAAAATATATAAGACGGACAAGAAGAAAATAAGCAGGATAAGTTTGTATAAAATATTTCCCTGGGCAAAAAGATAATACGGAATTCCAACAAGCAGCAGTGAAACGAAGATTAAAATAATCTTTTTATTCTCATATATAATCGGGTAGAATTTTTGAGAAACAAAATATAAACCACCGGCCATTACAATGTAACTTGCAAGCGTTGCGTATGCGGCGCCCATTATTCCCCAGGTTGGGATTAAAAGATAATTAAACACAACATTTACAAGCGCCCCGGCTCCAGTAACATAAGGAATATATTTCGTCTTGCCTTCAATAAAAATTCCTGCCGTAAAATTTATGTAAATGCCGTTGAAAAGATAAGCAAGTAAAATTACAGGGATAATATTCAGGCCAATCCAAAAATCAGGATGAATAATTGTCCGGTTAAAAATCTTAATCTTCACAAGGTCATCAATGAACAGCGAAAGAAGTACAAGAACAACGCTTCCTATCAATACAAAATAGGTCAATACTTTGGAAAACATTTCCTTTGCATTTTTTTCTTTGGCATTATTAAGAAAGAACGGTTGCCATGCATACTGAAACATCGAAACAAACAACATCATAAAAATACCAAGCTTGTAATTTTGCGAATAGATGCCGACCGTACTTTCGTCTGTTAAGCTTTGCAGAATTGGACGGTTAACAACCTGAATTATCATGGATGCAAGTCCTGCCGGCAGGTAAGGGATTCCAAACTTTAACAAGTCTTTCAACAATTCAGATTTAATTCTGAATTTGATATTCCTGATTATTTCATAAGACAATGCAACGACGGAAAATACTGATGCTGCAAGGTTACTAATGAATACAGCTTCCAGGCCCATTCCATATTTAAGAATTAAAACTAAGTTTAACGAAACGTTAATAATAATGTTAATGGTTTTTATGAGTGCGAATTTTTTTGCTTTCCGGATTAAACGCAAATAAGCGAATGGTATCATCGAGATTGCATCAAAGAACAGAATAATTCCGGAATAAATTATTAATTTGGAAAACCTCGGCTGCAGATCAATCATTACAGCAAAATCTTTGCTGAACATCAGAATAATTAAAGATAATATTGAAGATGTTATAACAACGAAAAGGAATGATGTTGAGAAAACCGAACCCGGATTTTTTTCATCTTTAACCGAAGCAAACTTTAAATAAGCGGAATCCATTCCATACAAATAAATGATATTGAAAAAGGCAATGTACACATAGACAATTGCCATCACTCCATTATCTGATGTCGAAAAAACATGTGTGTAAAAAGGAACGAGCAAAAAATTCAGGAAGCGGCTTAGTATAGTACTTATTCCGTATATGGCTGTATCTTTTGTAAGCTCTTTTAGTTTTTCTTTCATATTATTTTTTAGCAGGCCGCCGGGTAAATTTATTATTCAATCTCAAGCGAGATGTCAAGTGCATTTACACTATGAGTTAACGCACCAACGGAAATGAAATCAACTCCGGTTTCTGCTACTTCTTTAATTGTATTAATATTTATTCCACCGGAAGCTTCAGTCTTAGCTTTGTTTCCAATTATTGCTACAGCAGTTTTCAAGTCTTCAATTTTAAAATTATCAAGCATAATTATATCAACTTCGTTCTCAAGTACTTCCTTTAACTGTTCAAGGTTTTCAACTTCAACTTCAATTTTAAAATTCTCTTTCATTTTCCTGTTGAATTTTCTGCAATCATTGATTGCACTGCTTATTGAACCGGATGCTGCTATATGATTATCCTTAATAAGAAACATATCATATAAACCAAAGCGGTGATTACTGCATCCGCCTGCTTTTACGGCTTGCTTATCAAGCATTCGTAAACCGGGAACGGTTTTGCGCGTATCAATTATTTTCACCTTTGTATGTTTAACCGCTTCAGCAAAATGATGTGAAGCAGTTGCGATGCCGCTCATCCTCTGAAGAAAGTTCAGCGCTGTGCGTTCACAGGTTAGTATGGCTCTTGAACTTCCCATAACTAATGCAACAGTTTCTCCTTTCTTTACAGAATCTCCGTCTTTAAACATTGGAGAGAACTTAATGGTCTTGTCATAAATCTTAAATACTTTTTTGACTACGGAGAGACCGGCAACTATGCCGTCTTCTTTAAGAATAAACTTTCCAATGCTTTTTTTCTTTGCCGGTATTGTTGCAAATGATGTGATATCGCCGGAACCAATATCCTCATTTAAAGCATTTTTTATTATGGCTTCAATATTTTTTTTCTTATTCATTTTTCATTTTGAAAATAAGGTTAAAGAATATCAATATA
>CAZIDB010000057.1:0-23938 GCA_964537965.1 uncultured Melioribacter sp.
TCTTTTGGAGATTGAAGACTCTAAACTTGATCCTCCGTATGCAAATCTTGGTAAAAGTTTTCCTTTAGCCGGCGGTTTGTTAAAAACTGCAAACATATCTACTGATATTCTTGAAAAAGAAATTATTGTAGTTGAAGGGAAAGACAAAGTTGTTGAGATAATACACGAGATTGCTGATCACCAGCTAAATGCAAAACTGGTTGATGTGCTTTTTTGCGAAGGATGTATAAGCGGACCTGCAATTGACAGTGAATATAATTATTACTTCAGACGTGAAAAGGTTATCAAGTATATTGATGAGAAAGCTAATCTGGTTGATAAACAAATCTGGAAGAGTAATATTTATAACAGCAGGGCAATTGATTTCACAAGAGATTTTGCTTATAAACATCAGCGCAAACCAATGCCTACTGAAGAAAAAATTAAGGAAATACTTGCGCAGACAAATAAATTTTCTAAGCAGGACGAATTGAATTGTACTGCATGCGGTTATGAAAGTTGCCGCGAATATGCGATTGCAATTGCAAAAGGTCTTGCCGAAGATGAAATGTGCCTTCCGTTTTTAATTGATAAACTTGAGAAGGCATATGATGATCTTAAGACAACACAGGAACAGCTTCATTCCGCCGAAAAGTTAGCTTCTATTGGTCAGTTGGCTGCCGGTGTTGCGCATGAAATTAATAATCCTCTCGGAACGATAATGCTCTATTCATCAATGCTGAATAAAGAGTTATCAAAACTTGAGAGCGGAAAACAGTATAGCGAGGACATGAGCCTTATTTTAGATGAAGCAAAACGCTGTAAAAATATTGTTGCTGATCTTTTAAATTTTGCGCGGCAGGGAAAATTAAAACTTTCGGATGTTAATATAATTGAAATTATATCATCCATTGTTAAAACTATTTTTATAAACCCTGCATTTAAAGGTATTTCAATTTCCCTTCATAATGATGTTGATGAACCCATAATACGGGCAGATGAAGACCAGATAAAGCAGGTCTTTCTGAATATTATAAATAATGCCTGTGAAGCAATGGAAGACAGGCCGAATAAAAAAATTGAAATCCGCATTACTAAAGTGAATCAACAACTTGTAATTGACATTGCTGACAGCGGATGCGGTATTCCGAAAGAATACATGAACAAATTGTTTACCCCGTTTTTTACAACAAAGAAGATGGGTAAGGGAACAGGACTTGGTTTGCCTATAACTTACGGAATTATCAAAATGCACCGCGGTGATATTAAAGCGCAAAGCATAAGCGGTGAAGGAACTACGTTTACAATAAAGCTGCCTATAAATTTAACTGCGAATCAAATAATTACGAATTAAGGAGTCAATGAAATGGCTATTCAAGACAAAGTGAAAAAGATATTATTGGTTGATGACGATATCGATTTATTAGAACAACACAAAACAATTTTGCAAGCAAAAGGATTTAAAATAGTTACTGCAGAAAATGTTGAAGATGGCTGGAATGTTTTCAAAAAAGAAAAACCGGACGCTGCAGTAATAGATTTAATAATGGAAGAACATGATTCGGGTTTTATTCTTTGCCATAGAATTAAAAGAGACCAGTACGGCAAAAACATACCTGTATTCATTCTTACATCAGCAACATATGTTACCGGTTTCAAATTTGGTACTTCAACATCAGAGGAAAAAGAATGGATAAAAGCAGATGCTCTTCTTAATAAACCTATTGTTGAAGAAGAATTGTTGAAAAAACTGGAAGCTTTTTTCGAAACCGTGTAATAATTGTTAGTAACTGATTGTTTCTGTCATTATTTTTTTTAAGCTAATTAAAAAATTTATCCACTAATCCTCCGAAAAGGTTACGGATGGAAGATGGAAAACCTCACA
Source organism: uncultured Melioribacter sp. (assembly GCA_964537965.1). Lineage (GTDB taxonomy): Bacteria > Bacteroidota > Ignavibacteria > Ignavibacteriales > SURF-24 > SURF-24. Next base: position 1,865 of record CAZIDB010000057.1, read on the forward strand.
TACTAATCATCGATGATGAAAGAGGTCTTAGGCTTGGTACAAAAAGACTTCTTGAAAGCGAGGGTTATATTGCGGAAACTGCAGAAAACGGTACCGATGGACTTGCTTTAGCCCGGCAGCAGGAATTTGATCTTGCTTTAATTGATCTTAAAATGCCTGACATGGATGGCATTGAAGTCCTTAAAGAATTTAAAAAGATTCAACCGAATACTGTGTGCTTTATTGCTACCGCTTTTGCAAGTTATGAAACTGCAATCGAATCCACTAAGCTTGGAGCATACAGTTACATCCCAAAACCTTTTACTCCCGAAGAATTATTACAGCAGCTTGAGCGTGGTTACGAAAGACGTCTTCTGATTCTTGAAGCTGAACAGCTTAAGAAAGAACGTGAAGAACGAATGCTTGAAGTTGCTTATGAAAAATCAAGATTAAGAACGATAATTAATTCAATTAACGAAGCTGTCCTTGTTGTAAACAAAACAGGGGAACTTGTTCTGTTTAATTCCGCTGCAATGAACTTCCTTGGATTAAATGAATTATTCATAGGTGATGTAATTCTTGATCTTCTTCCTAAACAGATTACTGATATAATAAATCAGTTCATTTCCTCTAAAGAATATATCTCTTCCTCATTTTCAACACAGATTGAATTGAAACCAGACAAAGAATTAATCGTAGAAGCAACCTGTTCAGCCGTGCCGGATGCAAGCGGATCACTTGCGGGTGTAGTTACAGTTCTTAAAAATATAACTGAGATGAAAAAAGTTGAAGAGATAAAATCCCAGTTTGTTTCAATGGTTGCACATGAGTTGAAAGCGCCGATGGCGGCTGTTATCGGTTTTATAAGACTTATACTTGATGAGAGTGTTGGTGTTACAAAAGAACAGGAGAATGATTACCTGAACCGTTCTTTTATAAGGTTGAACGGTTTGCTTGCAATGGTAAATGATCTGCTTGATATTTCAAGAATGGAATTGAAAAAGCAACAGCGTGAAATAAAAGAAATTGATATTGTTGATTCACTTAAATCGACAATAGACTTTATGGAATTTGAATTAAAGAAGAAAGGAATTACAGTAAATCAGAATATTCAGACGACCAAAACAAAATTAAAAGCAGATCAGAATGAAATCATTCGTTTATTAACAAACATAATAAGCAACGGCGTAAAGTATAACAAAGAAAACGGCGCTATAAATATTGATGTGAACAGGACGAAAAACCATCTTGTTCTCAAAATATCCGATACAGGCATTGGAATGAAACCGGAAGAAAAAGCTAAACTTTTCCAGGAATTCTTCCGCGCTAAAAATGAAAAGACCCGCAACATAAGCGGTACAGGTTTAGGTTTATCGATTGTAAAAAGAATTGTTGAATCTTATAACGGTAAAATTAAAGTTGAAAGTGAATACGGTGTAGGAACTACATTTTTAATCTACCTTCCGGTAGAATAAAATTTGATAATTTGAATAACGTTATTTGTAAAATTTTTATAGTAAGATTCGAAATAAAATAAGATATTCGTGACTCAAATATATTCTTTTGGAAATTGACAGAGTTAATGAGTTCGTTTTAATGGATTTTAATAAATAGCAATCAACTAATTGTAAAAATTAAACCAAACTCTAAATCGGAGAAAAACTATGGCACTTATCGCAATCATCGATGACGATCCCGATATCCAGGATGCAAGTAGTCTTGTCCTTAAATCCAAAGGACACCAGGTTATTACGGCATCAAATCCAAAAGACGGATACGAAATCGTTGTCAAAAACAAACCCGATCTGATCATCCTTGATGTAATGATGGATGAACCGGATGACGGTTTTTTCTTAGCTCAGAAATTCCGCAGAGACAAAATCACCACTCCTATACTGATGTACACTTCAGTTTCTAAAGCAATTGGTATGGATTACGCTGCAGGCGAATTGGTTCCTGTTGATGACTTTGTTGAAAAACCAATCTCACCTGAAGAACTGATTCAGAAAGTAGAAAAATTGTTAGTTCACCAAAAGGTAAAGGAGTAACAATGTTAGTCTTAGAAAAAAATGCGTTAACAGAAGAACTTGAAGGATTAATTGAACAGTACGGTTCAGACAGAACCGCATTGATGCCTATTCTTCAGGCAATACAAAAAAAACATAAATATGTATCGGATTTTGCCCAGCAGGAAATTGCACGCCTTCTTGGTATTCATCCGGTAGAAGTATATAGTGTTATTTCTTTTTATTCATTCTTAACTTCCGAACCTAAAGGCAGAAATATTGTTCGTCTTTGCCAAACCATAACCTGTGATCTTGCAGGCAAAGCAAATGTTGCAAATGCAATTGAAAGAGAACTCGGAATTAAATTCGGCGAAACGACCAAAGACAAACGTATTACTTTGGAATATGCCAATTGCCTCGGTATGTGCGATCAGGGTCCGGCTATGATTGTTAACGACAGAGTTTACAGTCACCTTACTCCGGAAAAAGCTGTTCAAATATTAAACGAAGTTAAGTAGGAGGAAGAATGGATAATATTAATTTAGGTAAAGCAAATCCTCCCCGCGAAGGTTCAGTTATATTTTCAGAATACAGCCGTGGAGAAGGAATTAAAAAAGCTCTTGAAACCGGAAGAGAAAATATTCTTTTCGAATTAAGAGAATCAAAATTAAAAGGAAGAGGCGGCGCAGGATTTCCTACTGCTACAAAATGGATGCTTGTTGCTGCTGCAGTTGCAGATGAAAAATATGTTGTTTGTAACGCTGATGAAGGCGAACCAGGCACCTTTAAGGATAGAGTGCTATTACTTGAATATCCTGAATTGGTTTTTGACGGAATGGTTGTAGCTGGATATACAATCGGTGCAAAATTAGGAATTGTCTACCTTCGTGGTGAATATGAATATATGCTACAGCCGTTAAAAGATTATCTTGAAGTAATGAGACAAGATAACCTGCTTGGCGAAAATATTTTAGGTTCAGGTTACAATTACGATATATTTATTAGGATGGGCTCAGGTGCTTATGTATGCGGTGAAGAAACTGCATTGATTGAATCGCTTGAAGGGCATCGTGGTGAAGCCCGAAACCGTCCTCCTTACCCTGTAAATACAGGTTTCTGGGGAAGACCAACTACTGTAAATAATGTTGAAACTCTTGCTACTGTTCCTCACATTTTATTAAAGGGTGGCGAATGGTATGCTAAACATGGTACAAGTAAATCAACAGGTTCAAAGCTGTTTTCTATTTCTGGTGATTGCGAAAACCCAGGTGTTTATGAACTACCATGGGGAACCAAGATAAAAGACATGCTAGAAAAAGTCGGAGCAAAAAATACTAAAGCTGTTCAAATTGGCGGAGCTTCCGGAGTTTGTATTCCGAAATCCCAGTTTGAAAGAACTTTAGCTTATGAAGATGTGGCTACCGGTGGAAGTATTATGATATTTAACGAAAGCAGAAGCATGGTTAAAATCCTTAAAAACTTCCTTGAATTTTTTGTTGAAGAATCCTGTGGACAATGTACACCTTGCAGAATTGGAAATGTTAAATTACTTGAATGTGTTGAGAACATTGAAAAAGGTATTTTCACTTTTGCTGAAATAGCTAAGATGAAAGACCTTGCAAAAACAATGCAGGTAGCTTCAAAATGCGGATTAGGTCAATCAAGTCCTAATGCATTCTTATCAATTCTTGAAAACTTCAAAGAAGAACTATTCAACAAAAATGGCTTCGGAGGTCACAATGGAAAATAAACCAAAAGTTAAAGATCAGTTAAGAGCACCTGTAAGCCAGAAAGCTCATCACGTAGAAATACCTAAGGATACAACTACAATAGGTGGAACTGTTACAGTTGAAATAAATGAGAAGAAAGTTTCCGTTCCGTTTGGTACAACAATCCTCGATGCATGCAAAGCTAACCAGATTCATGTTCCTACGCTTTGTCATCATCCCGATTTATGTGTTGCCGGTGTTTGCCGTGTTTGCGTTGTTGAAGTTGAAGGAATGAGAACATTACAGGCAGCCTGTGCATTTCCTATTACAAATCCAATGAAGATTAAAACTTCAACCCCAATGGTTCGCAAAGCAAGAAGACACATCATTGATTTGCTTTTAAGTGAACATTACGGTGAATGCTATTCATGTTTCAGAAATCAAAATTGCGAATTACAAAATCTGGCTAAAGAGTATGGTGTTGATACTTATAACTTTGGTCATGTTAAAGAGCAGAAATATGAAATAGACAATTCTTCTAACGCAGTTATCCGCGATATGAATAAATGCATCCTTTGTAAAAGATGTGTTAGAACTTGTATTGACTTGCAGGAAGTTGGAGTTTTAGAAGCAATTGATCGTGGGAATAAAACCCATATCGGTACTTTTCTGGATAAACCTCTTGCGGACGTAATCTGTATAAATTGTGGTCAGTGTATTAACCGTTGTCCTACTGCTGCTTTAAGAGCAAACGATCCTTCGGATGAAATCTGGGCTGCTATTGATGATCCTACAAAACATGTAGTAATTCAAACTGCTCCGTCTCCAAGAGCAGGAATTGGTGAAGAATTCGGTTTAGAACCGGGCAATTCTTTAACAGGAGAAATGAACACGGCATTAAGAAGAATTGGTTTCGATAGAGTATTTGATACCAACTTTACTGCTGATCTTACTATTATGGAAGAAGGTACAGAACTTCTACACAGATTAAAAGCAGCTTTGGTTGATAAAGATACAAGCGTGAAATTACCTCAGTTTACTTCCTGTTCACCAGGCTGGGTAAAATTTATTGAGCATTTTTATCCTGAGTATCTTGATTATCTTTCATCTGCAAAATCACCACAGCAAATGTTTGGTGCTTTAATAAAAACATTCTATGCAAAGGAGGCTGGTGTTGATCCTGCTAATATTGTCTCGGTAGCTTTAATGCCTTGTGCAGCAAAGAAATTTGAATGCAACAGACCTGAAATGGACGCTTCGGGTTACCGGGATGTTGATTATGGTTTAACAACCCGCGAGCTTGCAAAGATGATTAAAGAAGGTGGAATTCATCTGCCGGAAATGCCAAAGAGTCATTTTGATGATCCTTTTGGTGATGCATCTGGTGCCGGATTAATTTTTGGTGCTACCGGTGGTGTAATGGAAGCTGCCTTAAGAACAGTTTATGAACTTGTTACAGGCAGACAGGTGCCGTTTAATGATCTAAACATTTTACCTTGCCGTGGAATGGAAGGAATAAAACAGGCATCCGTTAAACTTGAAGGCTGCGTACCCGAATACAACTGGCTTGAAGGCGCTGAAGTTAAATTTATGGTTGCGCACGGTACTGCTAATGCAAAGAAGGTTATGGAAATGCTGCAACGAGGTGAATTGAGTGATGTTCATTTCATTGAGATAATGGCATGCCCCGGCGGCTGTATTGGCGGCGGCGGTCAGCCAATTCCAACTTCACTTGAAATAAGACAGAAACGTGCAGAAGCAATTTATAAAGAAGATGAATCTTTAGGTTTAAGAAAATCTCATGAAAATCCACATATAAAAAGCATCTATGAAAAATTCTTAACTGAAGGACCGTGCGGACATCTTTCACATAAATTGTTGCATACGCATTATACCAAACGCGGTAAATATATCGCTTAAAATTAACGAGACGTCCCAACGGGACGTCTCTATATTTAACTATGATTACACTTATACCTGCCTGGGCACAACATCACGAAGAATTCTGGAATGCAATCCGGAGAAGAAATCTTTGGTTTATTAAACTAAGATATGCTGCAGTAATATTGCTTTTATTCCTGCTTGTTGGAATTGAGTTTGTTCTTGAATTACCACTGACTAAAATCCAGCTTACTGCTATTGTATTTATAATGCTGTCAATCCTTGGATATAATCTTGTAATTCATTGGATAAGGAAATTTATAAAACCAACCACAAGGTTCAACAATCTTCATCTCTCGTTGTTAATGATGATACTTGATTTGGTTTCCTTAACATCTTTAATTCATTACAGCGGAGGAATGGAAAATCCTCTTTATATGTTTTATATCTTCCACATGATAATCGGAAGCCTCATCCTGCCGGAAATTGTTATTTACAGTATAGCAACTGCGGTTATAATTTCTTTTTCGGTAATGGTACTCTTTGAGTACTATGGAATTATTCAGCATCATAATATAGCCGGCTTATTAGCTGTTCCAATTTATGATAACCTTCATTTTATTTTAATTGTTCTTGTGGTTTTCAGCCTGATGATGTACGTAAGCGTTTTTCTTGCTAATAAGATTGCAAGACAATTGTATGAACAGGAACAGAAATTATGGGAATCAATTGAAAAACTGAATGAAGCAGAAAAAGTAAAACAAAAATATGTGATAGGAATTGTGCACGAGATTAAATCACCAATTGCTGCGGTTGAATCATATATCGATCTGATAATTAAAAATTATGTTGGTCCGGTAAGCAGGGAAGTGGAAGAAAAATTATTACGTGCAAAAACAAGAACAGATGAAGCAATTAAGATGATAAATAACGTGCTTCATATTTCAAAGTTAAGATTGCTTGATGAAATTGCGGACGAAGAAATTCCTGTAGTTGAAATTGCAGAATCAATTATTACCAAACAAAGAGTAGTAGCTGATTCTAAAAACATTGAATTAATATTAAAGAAAGACTGCGAAGAGAATGCAAAATTATTTGGTGATCATGTATTAATTGAAATCGCATTGTCAAACATCCTGAATAACGCTATAAAATATGTTGGAGACAACGGCAAAGTAGAAATGATCCTGAAAAAGGAGAACGAGAATTGTGTTATTGAAATTTGTGATAACGGAATTGGTATTCCGGCAAGCGACCAGGAAAAGATATTTGATGAATTTTACCGCGCTTCAAACATAAAGCATAAAGGTTATGAAGGAACGGGTCTTGGGCTTTCGCTTGTAAAGCAAATAATTAAAAAGCATAATGGAAACATTAAAGTGCTTAGTCCTTCAAGGTTGCAAACCAATGAAAAACCGGGTACAAGCTTTATAATTTCATTCCCTATTAAAGAACAATTACGGCAGGCTAAAGAGTTTTAATCCGGCAACCTCAACTTCTTTTTTATAAACTGCATTAGTTTCATCTTCTGTAATATAAAGCGTTTTAAGATCTTTGCCTGCAAATTCTACGTTACTTGGTTTCTTTCCGGGAGTCGTGATTTTTTCTTTTATTGAACCATCAGGTTTAACTACTACAATTGCCTGCCCGCCAAAATGTGCAATGTATAAATTACCTTCAACATCGAATGCAATTCCGTCCGGGTCACCACCGGGCAAATGAATAAATTCCACCGGTTTAGTTAGCGTTCCATCTTTTTTTATATTGAATTGAAGAACTCTTTCTTTGGCAGATTCGCACACAAATAATTTTTTCCCGTCTTTTGAAAAAGCAATTCCATTTGGAAAACATAATCCTGAATAAGCAATGGAAACTTTTTTATTCTTTTTGCTAATCCTGTAAACAACACCGTCTGGAATATTCTTATCATATGATTTAGGATCAGTAAAGTAAAGATTTCCATTTTTATCGAACGCTAAATCATTAGGTCTGTTAAATTTGTTCCCAAGGTAACCATCAGTAACTAATTCACAATTACCATCTTTATTAAATTTTAAGATTGCGCCTTTACCATAGTCGCAGGCATATAAAAAATTATCCTTGTTAAAAACTAATCCATTAGTTTTTTCAAATGAGATAGGATTAGTCGGAGCAACAACAAACGAATCGCATTTATCCGGTGTGATTCGTGTTATCCATGTACCATAACAATTAGAAACATAAACAGTACTATTTCCATCCCAGGCCGGGCCTTCCGGGAATTTCATATTATCTGCTAACTTAACAAAATCACTTTTAATATTTTCCTGAGCGAATATATTAAAGGTTTGAAAAATGAAAATGAAAGTCAGGATATATTTCATGTGTTCTTCCTCATCTGAATATTATTGTTTGAATAAACTTACACTGAAACAGAAAATAAATCAAAAAAGTTTTTTAATTATTTCTTGGATAGGAAATTAGCTTTTATTAAATTTCACATCGTAAGAAAGAAGAAGACAAACATTTGTCTTCGGCGCGTTCGTCTAGTGGCTTAGGACGCCGCCCTCTCAAGGCGGAGATCGCGGGTTCGAATCCCGCACGCGCTACTATTGCTACAAGATTTCGAAGGTTTACTAAGGCGTACAAATTTCTGTGCGCCTTTTTTTTGTGGCTTTTGGGAAAAATAGTCGTAAGGTCGTGAGTATAGTCGTGAAAAACCTTCATTAGTTTATCTGTATTCTTTTTTATCAAACCGTTCTTTACTTCTCTATAATGTTTTAAAATTTACTTCAGTATATGATATTATAAATTTTTCAGAAGTTTCTCTAAGATAAATTTAGTGTGAATATTTGTAACAGTTTTCTTAATTTTCTATGCCTTATGTTCAATACTTTAAAAGCTGTATTGGATAACAAAAGAGAATGCAGGTTAGAATACAGCAGTCACTGCTTTAGGAAATAGTATGCATTACTTTCTAATTTAATTCGTGATAACTGCCACTTTGTTATGAAAAGGTTTGACAAACACATATTTATTTGCGAGAATAAAAGAGTGGAGAATCATCCGCGTGGTTCCTGCGGTACAAAAAATTCTTCTGATCTCACAGAGAAATTCAAATCCAGGTTAAAAGAACTTGGATTGAATTCGCTTATAAGAACTAATAAAGCCGGTTGTCTTGATGCTTGTGAATTCGGTCCGACTATTGTCGTTTATCCTGAGCAAACTTGGTATGGTGGTGTTAAGCCTGAAGATATTGATGAAATTATAAATGAGCATCTTATAAATGGAAGACCTGTTGAAAGATTATTAATTAAAGATAAAAGGTTTAACAGGGATGGCGAATAAAAAAGAAATTGAGAAAGCAGGAAAGATTTTTACGCTTTTAAAAAAGGAATATCCTGAAGTAAAATCAGCATTGGATTTTACTAATCCTTTTGAACTGTTAATTGCTACAATTCTTTCTGCGCAAAGTACGGATGCAAGAGTAAACATCGTTACAAAAGATCTTTTTAAAAAATATAAAGCTCCAAAAGATTTTATAAATGCTCCTTCGGAAGAACTTGAGAAAGATATTTTCTCAACCGGATTCTATAAAGCAAAAGCAAGGAGCTTAAAAAAATGCTGCCAGGTACTTCAGGATGAATTTAACGGAAAAGTGCCGGGTAATTTTGAAGACTTAAATAAGCTGCCGGGTGTTGGCAGAAAAACAGCTTCGGTTGTTGCAGGTAATGCATTTGGTATTCCTGCAGTTGCGGTTGATACACACGTAATAAGGTTATCTAACCTTCTGGGATTTGTTGATACGACTGATGCCGAAAAAATTGAATTCAGAATAAAAGAACTTTTACCTCAAGAGGATTGGATAAAATCCTCACATTTACTTGCAACACACGGAAGAAAAATCTGTATTGCACGAAGACCAAAATGCAGTGATTGTGTAATAAGTAATTTGTGTCCCTCTGCGTTTAAATTAGAATTAAAAAAGAAGTAGGAATCAAATGGAAAATCCGGGCAACGACAGAGAATATTGTTTATCACTTTTAATGGAATACACAAAAAGTGACAGCCTGCTAAAACATGCATTTGCGGTTGAAGCCTGCGTCCGCGCTTATGCGATAAAATTTAATGAAGATCCGGTGTACTGGGGTAATGTTGCATTACTACACGACTTTGATTATGAAATGTTTCCAACAGCCGAAGAACATCCATTTAAAGGTTCTGAGATACTTAAAGAAAAAGGATTTGATGAAACTTTCAGGAATGCAGTTCTTTCACACGCTGATTATTCCGGTGTGCCAAGAAATAATTTATTGTCCAAAGTGCTTTATGCATGTGATGAATTAGCCGGATTTATAACTGCCGTTACTTATGTAAGACCAAGTAAGAGTATTGACGAAGTTGAGGTCAGTTCAGTAAAAAAGAAAATGAAAGACAAAGCATTTGCAAGAGCGGTTAGCAGGGAAGACATTTTGAAAGGCGCTGAAGAATTAAGTGTCCCGCTCGAAGAACATATTCAGTTTTGCATTGATGCTATGAAGTTGAACAGGGAAAAAATTGGTTTGTAAAAATTTTTTTTAATGTTGAATTTTGACTTGCATACTACTTTTTACTTATTTATTTTTCAAACAAACAAAGAGGAATTTATAGAGAAATTTGCTACTGTAATTAATTTGGCTTTACAAGTACATTAGTTCTACGGAATAAAGATTCACTTTATGAAAAGCAAACTCTCTATAATTATATTTTTTTCTTTGTGCCTGCATTTATTTGCCAACCAGGATGTACTTACATTAAAGTCAACAAACTCTTATCTGGAAATTGAATATAAACCTGATTACTCCACAACTACCGTTACAGTAGATAATGATAATTATGTTAAAGTAATTCTCTCAAACGGATCATTGGAAAATCCGGATGAGATTGGCGCTGCTCAGATTTTGAGCTCTTCATTTATAGTAGGTGTACCTTCTGAATTTGGAAACACAATACAAATCCTGAATGCTGAATATGAAGATATAAGCGGTAAGCTTTCCCCGGTTCCTTCAATTGAAACTAAGAACGGGCTTACAAATTATATTTATAAACTAAGCGATAAATACACATCGGTTTCAGGTGAACTTGCTGGTTTTGGTGAGTTCGGAATTGCGAGAGGTCTTCCTGTACAATCTATTAAACTATTCCCGGTTCAGTTTGATCAGGCTAAAAATAATATCAGAATTTACAAAAAAATAAAGCTGCGAGTTAATTTCACTTCAGCTCAAACAAATTTCAATGTATCAAAAGATGAGTTGATTGCGGATGCAGTAATTAATTATAATCAGGCTAAAGCATGGACAATAGTAAAAGATAATTCTCTGAGAAAAGTTAATACAAACGGAGTTTTATCTACGGGAAAGTGGTGGAAGTTTGAAGCCCCTGATGAAGGAATATATAAAATTACTAAAGCCCAGTTACTTAAACTTAGTTCGGAATTCGGTAATGTTGATCCGCGAACAATAAAAATTTATAACAACGGCGGAAAGGTACTTCCGGAAAATATTTTAACAGCAAGACCTGGTGATTTACAGGAAAATGCTATCTATATTGAAGGCGAAAGCGACGGAAAGTTAGATGATGCTGATTATATACTTTTCTATGGAAGAGGAATTCACTTCTGGGAATATGATGTTAAGACCAAGCAGATGGTTAGGTATTATCATCCGTACTCAAAAGTAAATTACTACTGGATTACTTACGGCGGTAATAATGGTAAAAGGATGAATATCGTTAAGAGTGTTAATGCTTCAGCGGATAATGTTCAAACTACAACCCAGGCATATTTTTCATGGGAAGAAGACAAATCTAAGTTAATGCCCAGCGGCAGATACTATATGGGCGATGAGATGACCGAATCCATGAAAACAAGAATTTACAGGAATTATTTATACAACATAATTCCAGGCTCTACAATAACATATAAATTTAATGTTGTAAACAGGGCAGAGCTCACTTCAGGGTTGAAGATATATGAAAGCGGAAATCTGTTAAAAAGTTTTTCGTTAGGTGGTCTTGGTATCGGTCAATTGGATGAAGCGCAGACCTACAGGGGATTAAACTTTAATTTTGAATCCACTTTTAGCGGTTCATTAACAAATGAACAAAGTGAACTTAAATTTATCTATGAACCAAATAGCTCTCCTTCAATTTCATACATAAATTTTTTCGAGATATATTATAATAAAAATCTTAAAGCTGCCAACGGAGAATTATTATTCTATTGCAACAGGAAAAATGGAGTTACGGAATACAAACTTAATGATTTTCCTTCAAGCGATATTAAGATATTTAACATAAGCGATTATGCTAATGTAAACTTAATTTCAACAGATCAGATAAACGGCGGCGAATGTACATTCCGCGCAGTACAAACTGATTCTGTAGCCACAAAATATCTGGCACTCGTTGCTTCGCAATTTAAAGAACCGAAAAATTTTACAACCGTCGATAATTCAAATATTCGTGGTATTACCGAAGGCGTTAAATATATTATTATTTCTCCAAAGGATTTTTTATCTCAGGCGGAAACATATAAATCATTCAAGGAAAATTCTTCAAGAACAAAGCTGTCATCCATTGTCATAAACATTGAAAACATTTACAACGAGTTTTCAGGTGGACTTATAGATGTCTGTGGAATTCGTGATTTTATTAAATATTGTTATGATAACTGGTCTGTTAGACCGGAATATGTATTGTTCTTTGGTGATGGAGATTACGATTATAAAAACATTGAAGGGAAGAGTCAAAATTTTATAATTCCATATGAATCTTCCGACTCGTACCATAATATTTATTCTTATTGTTCAGATGATTTTTATGCGTATATAGACGGGACGGATAATATCGTTGATATTTCGATAGGTAGATTACCTGTTCTTTCAGCTTCAGAAGCTGAAGAGATGGTAAAAAAAATTATTCGTTATGAAACAGAATCAGAATATGGTCTATGGAAAAATCTGATTACTCTTGTTGCAGACGATGGACCACAAGCAGCAGGTAAAACCGATGGCAATATGCATACTGATCAGTCAGAATATATTTCTAAAAATGTCATCTTGAAATCATTTGATCAGGCGAAAATCTACCTTGCTACTTATCCGACAGTTCAAACTGCTATTGGCAGAAGAAAACCTGATGTAAACAAAGCTATTGTAAAAGCAGTTAATGACGGTACATTAATACTAAATTGGATTGGACACGGTAATCCTGAAGTGTGGGCGCACGAGTATGTTTTCGAAAAAAGTGTATCTATTCCTTTAATGACAAACGATAAATACTTTTTCCTTACTGCGGCAACATGCGATTTCGGCCGGTTTGATGTTCCCGGAACTCAGAGTTCTACTGAACTAATGCTTCTTAAACCTGATGGCGGTTCAATAGGAACATTTACATCGGCAAGAACTGTATATGCCGGTGATAATGCCGCATTGAATAATAAATTCTACTCATACCTGATGCAGAAAGATTCCCTTAACCAGGTTAGCTTGCTTGGAAAAGTTTACATGCTGACAAAGATGGAAAAGTTCGACACCAATTCAAGGAAGTTTCATTTGTTCGGTGATCCCACATTAAGATTATTGGTTCCGGATAAGCCTTTAACAATAGATTCAATAAACGGCAAACCTTTAACCTCATCGGTTCAGTTGGCTGCTTTATCTAAAGTTAAAATAGATGGAACTATCAGGGATACTAAAGGTAACACGGTTAATTCTTCCGATGGTGAAGTAATTGTATCTGTATTCGATTCTGAACGCTCAATTGAATTAACGGAAATGAATTACACTATGGTTATGCAGGGTGGTGTAATTTTCAAGGGCCGTTCTTCAGTTGAGAATGGTAAGTTCTCAACTGAATTTACAGTTCCGAAGGATATTACTTATGAAAATAAAGCAGGCAAAATTGTTATTTATTATAGCAACTCTTCTAATGACGGTGTTGGCTATACAACTAATATAACGGTAAATGGAACAGATTCCACGACACACAGTGAAAAGAACGGACCTGAGATAAATATTGCTCTTGATAATCCCGAAGATGCTGACGGTTATTTAGTTAACCCGGATTTTACTATGTATGTAAAATTAAATGATGAAACAGGTCTTAATACCACCGGTAATGGAATTGGTCATACACTTGAAGGTATTCTTAACAATAATGAAACAGAACCAATTGATCTTACAAATTACTTTATTGGTGATCTTAATGCAGGCGGTAAATCCGGCAATGTAATTTATAAATTTAATGGTCTGGATTATGGCGAATATAACATCCAGGTAAAAGCCTGGGATGTGTTTAACAATTATACAAGCGATGAAAAGAATTTTATTGTTGTAAACGGAAGCGATTTACTTTTACGCGATGTTGTTAATTATCCCAATCCGTTTTCAAACAATACCATGTTTACATTTCAGCATAACCTTACACAGGCAATTAATGTAAGAATCAAGATTTATACTGTAGCCGGCAGGCTTATTAAAGAATTGGAAGATTCGAATATTTCTGATAAATTTGTGAAGGTTAATTGGGACGGAAAGGACGCAGACGGCAATTCTTTAGCAAACGGTGTTTATCTGTATAAACTTATCGTTAAAACCCTTGATGAAAAATTTAATAAAGAGTTCCTGGGGAAATTAGCAATTGTCAGATAGTTTTGTATTTATTTCTTAACGGAGGAAAAAATGAAAGTCTTTCTTAGACTTGGTTTACTTGGATTAGTATTATTTAATTTGAATACTGTGCTGAATGCTCAGGGTGGTGAATCTGCTGTACCGTTTTTATTAGTTGCCCCGGATTCCCGCGCGGGTGGATTGGGTGAATCAGGAACAGGATTAGCAGATAATTCTGCTGCAATATTCTGGAATCCTGCCGGGCTCGCTTTTCAATCCGGTACCGAACTTAGTATAACACATAGTAATTGGCTGCCACAGTTCAAACTGGATATATTTTATGATTACCTGACTTACCGGGATTACTTTGAAGAAATTGACGGAGTCCTGTCTTCAAGTATTACTTTTATGAACTATGGCGAGTTTATTCAAACAGGTGAGCAAGGTCCGGAGGAAATTGGAAAATTCAGATCATTTGATGCTGCCGCTACCATTGGTTATGCTACCAAATTACATCCTGACTGGGGTATTGGTCTTAATTTCAGAGTTATTCACAGCCGGTTAACAGGACAAATTCAGGTTGGTAACCAGAGAGGTGAAGGAACTTCAACTACATTAAGCTTTGACATTGGCGGTATGTGGAGACCTTCTTCACTTGTAATTCCTTTTACAGACGAGGATCTTGGCAATCGTTTTAGCATAGGTGCAAACTTAAGTAACATCGGTCCTAAAATTTATTATATAAACAAAGCTCAGGCAGATCCTATCCCAACAAATTTCAGGTTAGGTTTTGCTTACAGAATTCTTGATGACGAATATAATTCACTCACCTATACTTTAGATTTCAGTAAACTTCTTGTTACAAAACTTGATACAAGAGTAGTTGGTCAGGATTCTACCGGTAAGGATATAATTGAAACAATAGGTGAAAGAGATGAATTTTACAAAGCTATATTTACGGCCTGGGGTGATCAGCCTTTCAGTGAAGAATTAAGAGATATAGTTACATCCATGGGATTGGAATTTACTTACGGTAAAGCAAATGATTTTCAGTTTGCAGTACGCAGCGGTTATTTCTATGAAGATCCGGCATACGGTAACAGAAAATTTGTAACCTTTGGCGCCGGTATCAGGTATGATGTTTATGGTTTCGATTTCAGTTACTTAACTACTTCTGTTTTTAAAGGTGCAGAAAATCATCCGCTTAATGATACTATGCGTTTTACTCTAAGTATTGGTTGGGGCGGTACACCACAAGCTAAAGGACTTCCAAGAGGAATATAATTAATGCGAATAATATCGTTTATGGTTTTAATTTGTTTGGGCAGTATTTCTGCCCAAACATTTATTGGGAAGATTAATCCGGTTCCTGATGCTTCACAAGTAAAAATTAATTCAGGTGATTCTCTTAGGATCCTTGCTGTTATGGCAGAATTCCTGGAAGATAAGGATGAATCTACTTTAGGTAACGGCAAATTCGGTACTTTGCTTTCAAAGGATTACGGTTCAAAAATACTTGATCCGTTACCGCATGATTTAAATTATTTCAAGAAACATTTAACCTTTGCACAAAATTATTTTTCAAAAGTGTCCAAAGGTAATTTGAATATAAGCTTTGAAGTATTAAGCGATATCTTTACCGCTCCCAAAACCATGCGTAATTATTCACCGTTAAGTACAAGTGATGATTTAACTCCGCTTGGTAATTTATCAAAAGAAATATGGAGCCAGGTAAAAACAAAGTATCCCGGTATTCAATTTAATGATTATGATATTTTCCTGATCTTCCATGCAGGTGCAGGCAGGGATGTATCTTTACCCGGCAGCTTTGGAAATGAAAAGGATATTCCTTCAGTTTACCTTAGCGATAAAGCTTTAAAAAAAATTTTTAATGATGACTTAACCGGGCTTCCGCAAAACAGGTTTGGCAATTATAATACAATGGTTATTCCTGAAACTGAAAGCAGGGAAGTATCCAGCCTTGGCGGAAATGTTTTGGTTGAGCTATCTATCAACGGATTGATTGTTTCAAGCATTGCCAGCCATATTGGATTACCGGATTTGTTTGATACAAATACCGGGCTGAGTGCAATTGGTCGCTTTGGATTAATGGATGGCCAGGCAATCTTTGCTTATTCAGGTTGTTTCCCTCCGGAACCATCTGCATGGGAAAAAATTTATTTGGGCTGGACTACTCCTAAGGAAGCTTCACTTAAAGATATGCAGATAAACATTACTACGAATTTAGCTGCCACTGCTTCAGATACAGTAATATTAAAAATACCTATCAATGCAAGTGAGTATTATCTTGTTGAAAACAGAATTCGTGATGCAAACAAGGATGGCTCTAAAGTTAGAATTTCTTCTCAGGATGGCAGCATTACAGATTTATTATTTGCAAAGGATACAGATGGCTACTACAGTTACAATGTTGATTCTTTAAGCGGTGTTATTCTTGACGTAGATGAATTTGACTGGGCGTTACCCGGTAACGGAATTGTCATCTGGCATATTGATGAAAATATTATAAATAGCAAGATTTCCGACAACAAAATAAATACGGATAAAAATTTACGCGGTGTTGATGTTGAAGAAGCAGACGGCATCCAGGATATTGGCGAACAGTTTACTACTATATTTGGTGATGAAGTTGTTGGTGAAGGTGATGCAGTGGATTTCTGGTATAAGACAAATCCATCCAAACTTTATAAAAATAAATTTTCAAAGGATTCAAGACCCAATACTCTTTCTAATTCCGGCGCAAATAGTTTAATCAGTCTCACAGATTTTTCGCCAATCAGCACTAAGATGAGTTTTAAGCTTAGTTGGGGAGATAGTTTGATAAAACCGGTTACTGTGAAAGCTTTACAAGATGGGAATACTTATTTCGGTTTAAATTCATTTATAGAAAATGATAACCTTAATTTTATTATTACTAATACAGCAGGATTAAAAATTCTTGATATCAATGGAAATGTAAAATCTTCACAGTCATTTGAATCTTTGTTATATACACCTGCAATTGCCATAAGCAATAATACTTTATATTATTATTCCATCGGAACGAAAAAAATAAACTACTATATTAATTCACAAAATTCTGTTTCTTCCGGTACTGTAAATTTACCTTATCAGATTTCTGCAAATCCGGTTATATGGGAAAAGCAGAATGGTTCAAATATGATTATTGTTGGTACCTCAGAAGGCAGAGTTTATTTTCTGTCGTCGGGAAGTCCGAATAATGTCGCACCAACAATTATAGATTCTTTAGTATTGCCTGAATATTACTCCGTTAAAAAAATTGCTGTCTCTAAAGATTATTATGTTATACTTTGTAATGATACACGGGAATCACTACCCGGAGCTTGTTTTTGGGTCGATTCTGAAAACAAAAAATTGGAAATACCTTACCCGGCTTCAGATATAATTCTTACTAAAAATAAAAACGGTGATTATATTTCTTTTGTTACTTCCTGGCAATATAAATTGTATATGATTTCCGGTGGAGTAATTCTTAATGAATTTAATTTATCTTCTGATTCTGCTCCTTCTTTATCTTTAGGGGATATTGAACAGTCTGGTGAAAATAATATTTCCTTCATAAATAAAGGTAATTTAGAGATCAGGAATTTTACAGGTGCTTCAGTAGAAAATTTTCCAATAGAATTGACAGATGGAAATCGTTTTTATACAGTTCCTCTTGTAGCTGATTTTAATGGTAATAAAAATCCTGAAGTGATTTCTCATGATAATAATGGCAATATTTATGCGTTTGATGGTTCAAACGGAAAATTAATAGACGGATTTCCTGTCCCTTCAGGTAAATGGTTAAACTCCGGTCTTCTTCTAAATAAATTTAATAGTAATTTGTATTTAAGCCTAATTGCTTCTGGTAAGCTTTATGTCTGGAATATTGGTTCGTCAACAGGTGAATTGTATTGGTCAAGCTTATACGGTGATCAGGCAAATACGAGTTTCGTTCCGGCAGCAAGTTCAACTAATAAAATAAATTCTTTTTTCCCGACTGAACGCGCTTATAATTATCCTAATCCTGTTTACGGAGATGAAACTAACATCAGGTATTTTGTTTCCGAAGATTCAAAAATAAATATCAGAATTTTTGATTTAGCCGGAGACTTTGTTGCAGAATTAAATGACAATGCAACAGGCGGTTTTGATAATGAAACTATATGGGATGTTAAAAATGTTCAGAGTGGTGTGTACCTTGCAAGAGTTGAAGCAGTTGGCGCATCAGGTAAAACAGAAAATACGGTAATAAAAATTGCAGTAATTAAATAATGCTGTCAGTAAAAATCTGCGTAATCCGTGTAATCAGCGTTCTGTTATTTCAGACTCATCGGATTAAGTACAATAACATCATGTAAACCAAAATCATTTATGAAGAAAAAAATTTTAATACTAATCTTATTTCTCGCTGTTGTAAAAATTAATGCGCAGTTTACAGAGTTTCATCCTGAGTTTAACTGGTTAACAATAAAAGGTGAGAATGTAGTTGTTCATTATCATGAAGAAGCTGAAAGAACAGCACGAACCGTTTTGAAAATTGCCGAAGAAGTCTGGGGACCAATAACTTCATTGTACCAGTATCAACCAGATCCGGTTCATTTTGTAATTAAAGATATAGATGACTATTCCAACGGGGCAACTTACTTTTTTGATAACAAGATTGAAATCTGGGCATCGGCATTAGACTTTGATTTGCGCGGTTCACATAACTGGCTGCGTAATGTTATTACTCATGAATTTACACATATGGTGCAGATTCAGGCATCGCTTAAAACAAAGAGAACTTTGCCTGCTGTTTATCTCCAATTCCTTAATTATGAAGATAAACGCCGACCAGACATTCTTTATGGCTTTCCGAATTTTATAGCTTCTTTCCCAATACCAGGCATTAACATTCCAGCCTGGCTTGCCGAAGGAACGGCCCAGTATCAACGCAAAGAATTAAACTACGAAAACTGGGATTCCCACAGGGATATGATTTTAAGAAGCTATGTGCTTGACGGAACAATGTTGACGTGGAATCAGATAGGAATATTTGATAAAACAAGTCTGGGGAATGAATCAGTTTATAATTCAGGTTTTGCGCTTACGAAATATATCGCAGAAAATTACGGCGAAGATAAATTAAGATTGATTAGTGAAAATCTTGGTCGGTTAGGTACCTTTACGGTTGATGCCGCAATTAAGGATGCAATAGGAGTAGATGGAAAAGATCTTTATTTAAACTGGCAAAAGTATCTTTCAAATGATTACAGTAAACGTATTGCAGATGTAAAAAATAACATTGTTAAAGGAAATGAAATTGCATCTGTAGGATTTGGGAATTTCTATCCAATCTTTTCTGAGGACGGATCAAAAATTTATTACTGCTCAAATAAAACAAGCGATTATTTCAGCCCTTCATCTATAATTGAATATGACATTAAAACCAAAGAAGAAAAAGTAATACAGCCGGGAATCAGATCAACATTAGGATTGCTGCCCGGAACCGATAAAGTAGTTTATTCAAAACTAAGTGAAGATAACCCGGGTTGGACTAACATACATGATATTTATGTTTATGATATAAGTGATGAAGAAGAAACAAGGTTAACAAATGGGTTAAGAGCAAACCAGCCGACTGTTTCAAATGACGGGAAAAAAATTGCATTTATCTTCCAAAAAGACGGGACAACAAATATTGGTATTATAGATTCTGATGGAAAGAATTTTAAGCGGTTAACTTTTTATGAACATGGTGAACAGGTTTTTAGTCCAAAG
The DNA here is from genome assembly GCA_964537965.1 of uncultured Melioribacter sp. Lineage (GTDB taxonomy): Bacteria > Bacteroidota > Ignavibacteria > Ignavibacteriales > SURF-24 > SURF-24. The sequence continues at coordinate 21,854 of CAZIDB010000057.1, forward strand.
TTTTCAAATGATGATAACAAAATTGTATTTGACTTTTCGGTTGAAAACGGAAGGGATATTGCAAAAGTAAATACAGACGGTACAGGTTTGGATTATATCCTTCAAAATAAATATGATGAAAGAAATCCTGTTTTTACTAAAGATGGAAAAATGATTTATTCATCGGATGAAACCGGTATTTTCAATCTTTTTTTATATGATTTATCAACAAAAGAAAAGAAACAGCTTACCAATGTTACCGGCGGCGCTTTTATGGCAAGTGTTAACAAGAATGGTGAAATAACTTACGCAGGTTACACTTCAACAGGTTATAAGTTATTTCTTATTAATAAAGAAGAGCAGGCTAAGGTCGATCCTTCTAAAAAATACCTGCCGAAAGAAAGCAAAATGCTGGCAAATTTAAACGGAGATATTTCTAAGTTCAATATAAATTCACTCGTTAATTATAATGATAAGGAAGTGCCCGAATATAAAAGCGAAAGCTATAAAGGCGCTTTTACTAAGGTTACATTTTTTCCGTTTATCAGGTTTGATAACTATAACACTTCAAATAAAACTATTGATAAATTCAAACCGGGCGTTTATATAACATCAACTGATATGTTGGACAGATTTTCATTGTTTGCCGGCGGCTCAATCAATGCAAGACTCGAAAGAGATTTATTCCTTAATTTCAATTACAAGAATAAACTGCCTCTTCTATATGATCTTGGAATTAAACCGGAATTGGCTCTTGAACTTTATAGCATTTCCCGCGAGGCAAAGGCAGATCTTTTAATTGGCGCAGATACCGTTGGCAATGTAGTTACTTATGATTACAATATTCCTGTTGATGTTACTTATAATTTATTTGAACTTGATCTTGTGGCAAACCATAGGTTATTTGCAAGAGGTAACGACTTAGAATTCAGATTCATATTCAGTCAGTATTCCAGTACAATAGGAAGTTTCATTTATCCGGGAACCACTAATGAGCTTGTACAGAAATCTACTGATACTTATTTGATTGGCAGAAACTTCCAGCTGAAGTATACACACAAAATGTATCTGCCATATGTTGATGACGATATCAATCCTATCGGCAGGGAAATTACTCTTCAATATAATTATGAGATGAATAAGTTTAATCCGGAAAGTAATTACGAAGTTGAAGACGGTATTTTAAAACCATTATATAATAATTTTAATTTCCATCGCCTTGAATTAAACTGGCAGGAACATATTGGTCTGGGTAAAGGACATACAGTTAACAGCACGCTCAGAGCTGGTTCGGTATTAGGCTCGGCTGTACCGGATTTCTTCGATTTTTATTTGGGCGGATTAATTGGTATGAAATCTTATCCGTTTTATGCTTTAAGCGGAAATGAAATCGGCTGGTTGAATCTTACTTACAGATTCCCGCTCTTTAAAAACATAGACTATAAATTCGGTGTGTTTTATCTTGATAAAATCTTTATGTCGGTTTATGGTGATTTCGGTTATGCATGGACAGGCGATATGCCGGGTCTTAATAAATTCAAAAAAGGTGCAGGTGCTGAATTAAGATTCAAACTGAATTCATTTTATTTATTCCCTACAAGCATTTTTGTTAACGCTTCTTATGCCTTTGACAGCGCTGACAGATATGTAAGATCTGAATTAGTTAAATACGGAAAAGAATGGCAGTTGTACGGCGGTATTCTTTTCGACTTTAGTTTTTAAGTAAGTTAAAGGTGCACTAATGAAGTTTTATGTGCTTTTAGTTTTATTCTCTATTAGTTTTGTAAATATTTTTGGACAGATAGTTAAAGAAGAAAAAATTGAGTTGACAGGTAATTTAAAATCCGATATAAAAGCTGTTAATACATTAATCAAAGAATCTCCGAAATTGCAGGAAGAGTTTAAAAAGAAATCACCGGTGCTTGCAGTTTTAATGTCTGCAATTATTCCGGGTGCCGGCCAGTATTATGCTGAGAGTTATTGGAGAATACCTGTTTACCTTGCGGTTGAAGCTACAGCTATTATTGCCAACATTTATTACAATAAAAAAGGTGATGATGCTACAGAAGAATTCAAAGCATATGCTGATGAACATTGGAGTGTGGT